>NZ_JAWYAJ010000247.1:0-25253 GCF_034124845.1 Robinsoniella sp. | reverse complement strand
GCTTCTGCCCATGATAAAGTAAGCTGTCACTGCCTTGGTTCCGTCTGCTGATCTGCCGATTACAATTCCTCTTCCCGGATATGTGTTCTGCTGCAAATCCTGTTCAATTGAAATCATCTTCATTATCTTTTCTCCTTTGCTCTGCATGATTTGTTTTATATGTTATTTTTACCGCTATTTTTATTATATACTATTTTGCCGTTCTGTCGATATATATTTTTGAAATTCTACGCAATAGAAGTTCCGCTTAGATCGTCCTTAAAAATATATGATCTTGACACATTCCTATCATCGTCATATAATAAAATAATAATAGTTACTATTACTATTAATTAAAGATGTTCTCATTCTTCATGATAAGCAGAAACGCATATACTAATAGAATATGAAATGTCAGGGATATCTGAGAATATTTGATATCGCATAGGTTACACTAAAAGAATCTCATTTGCACGCAAACGCCGCATACTTAGCCAGGGAGGATTAACATGAACACATTAAACGGTTATATTGGAACATACTATTCTGAAAAAAGTCCGGGAATTTTTCACTTTGAATTTAATACAATTACAGGAGCACTAACCGTTCCTACCCTGTCTTATGAGGCAAAAAATGCAAAATGCTCTGACCTTTTCGGATCTTTTCTTGCAGCACCTCTGGAGAAAAACGGCAGAGCGGGAATCTGTCTCTGGGATACTTCTTCCACTTCACAACCACAAAGTGAGCTTTATACGGAACAGAAAACAGCCTGCTTTATCGTCCAGAACAATTCTTGCATTTTTACAGCTAATTACCACGAAGGAACCGTTTTCATTTATCGGAAAGATCCGGGAGGTCTGGTTCTTCATAAAAAGATTGAAATTGCTCCTATGGCGGGATGCCATCAAATACTTTTCCATGATCACTATCTGCTGGTTCCATGCCTGGAATTAGATGAAATACGTATATTCGATGGGGCAGCCGACTATACGCCTGCCGGTAAAATAGCATTTCCAAAGGGGAGCGGCCCAAGACACGGTGTATTCAACAGAAGCCATAACCTTCTGTACGTTGTCAGCGAACGCAGTAATGAATTGTTTACCTTCACTTTGGGCAAAGATCTGGAATTTCGGCTTTTGTCACAGATTTCTGTCCTGAACCCGGAAACTGAGGTCGTCCGTGAAAACGCATCCGCAGCAATCCGCCTCTCACCGGATGAGCATTTTCTATATATCTCCGTCCGGGGAGCTGACATAATCACGGTAATATCCCTTACCAGTGAATTTCCTAAAGCAATTCAATATGCCTCCTGTCAGGGGAGGCATCCAAGAGATTTTATCCTGTCACCAAACGGACGCTATCTGATAATCGTCAACCGTACTTCAAATGAAATGGTAAGCCTGTGCAGAAACAGCATTACCGGATTTCTGGAAGAGGTCTGTTCCAGAGTCCCCATTGCAGAAGGGGTCGGCATTATTTTGGAGGCAGAATCACCGGCAAAATCATAAAACGGATGATGAGATGAAGCAGTGAGCTATCATTTCTACGCTGAATAATGGGGGTATTTGCTCCCGCTGTACATGAATTTCATATAGCTGAAGGAAAATTATAAAATAGAAAGGATGCCACAAGGTTGGTCCTTCAGTCAATTCAAATGTGGCAGTGCTGCAGGGAACATGCAGCACTTAAGGCAGGTATACAATATGAAAAAATTAGATATAGGAATAATAGGATTGGCAGTAATGGGCAGAAGCCTGGCACTTAACATGGCGGACCATGGATTTTTAGTTGGCGGATACAACAGAAGCAGGGAGGTAACAGACGCACTTATAAAAGACCACTCTCATGAAAATTTTACACCTTTTTATGATTTGAAAGAGATGGTCGGCGCACTGGAGGCTCCGCGAAAAATCATGCTGATGATACAGGCCGGAAAACCGGTTGATCTTGTCATAGACCAGTTAATGGCCCTGCTTGAGCCAGGAGACATCATTATGGATGGCGGGAATTCTTTTTTTGAGGATACCAGACGGCGTTATACATTATTAGAAGAAAAAGGAATCCATTACTATGGAGTGGGCATTTCCGGGGGTGAAAAGGGGGCACGCTTTGGTCCTTCCATTATGCCGGGAGGAAACCAGGATACTTACGACGAAATCAAACCTGTTCTGGAAGCAATTGCAGCACGTGCCAAAGGAGAACCCTGCTGCAGTTACATGGGCCCGGATGGTGCCGGACACTATGTAAAAATGGTTCACAATGGAATTGAATATGCTGATATGCAGCTGATTGCAGAAGCTTATCTGCTCCTTAAATATGCAGGTGGATACGATAACCAGTCTATCGGTGACATATTTGCACAGTGGAACCAGGGGGAACTGCAAAGTTACCTAATCGGGATCACAGCAGACATCTTCCATGAAAAAGACGATTTCCAGGATGGAGAACTTCTGGATTATATTCTGGACAGTGCCCAGCAGAAAGGTACCGGAAGATGGGCAAGTATCGAAGCATTAAAACAGGGCGTTGATATTTCCATGATCACAGCAGCGTGCAATGCAAGAATCATGTCCAATCGCATTGATGAGCGGAAAGAAGCCGGAGAAAGACTCCATGGACCGTCTGCATTTGCTTCGAAACAACAGGATGAATACTTTGCAGAAATTGTCCGTGAAGGACTCTACGCTGCCAAGATCGCAGCTTATGCCCAGGGTTTTGCCATGTTGAAAGATGCTTCTTCCCTATATGGATGGAATCTGGACTTCGGTAATATTGCAGCAATTTTCCGGGCGGGATGTATTATTCAGGCTGAATTCCTAAATGATATTACACTTGCATTTCGTAAAAATCCACAGCTGGATAATTTGATCCTGGATGACTTCTTCTTATCCAGAGTTGATCATAACTTAAAAAGCCTTCGGACTGCCGTAATTACCGGAATTAATAGCGGCATTCCAATGCCGGCAATGGCGAATGCCCTTTCCTATATAGATGCCTTCCGGGGCGATGCAGTAGGGGCAAATCTGATTCAGGCACAGCGGGACTGCTTTGGAGCGCACACCTTTAAACGAATCGACAGAGACGGCAGCTTCCATCACGATTGGGGGAAATTATCATGAATCAAAATCTGACATTTACTATATTCGGCGGAACCGGAGATCTGACATTTCGAAAGCTTCTGCCGGCTCTTTACAATATGTGTGTCTCCGGGCGGCTTGGCGGAGAGGACCGGATCGTCATTATCGGAAGGCGCAGTTACAGCGACGATGATTACCGGACAATTGCCCGGGACTGGGTATCTAAGTTCTCCAGACTTCCCTATACCGAAGAGGATTTTGCCGGTTTTGCATCCCGGATCCATTACTACCAGATGGATTTTTCAGACCAGGAGGCATATAAAGGATTAAACAGCTATTATCAGGAGCATGGGCTTTATTCCCATATCTTCTATTTTGCCGTAGCCCCGCGTTTCTTCGGAATAATTGTGGAAGGGCTGACCGGCGTAGACGGCGCCGAAAACGGAAAGGTTATCATCGAGAAGCCTTTCGGTGAAACACTCGCCGCTGCAGATGCACTGAACCAGAAAATGGAGTCATTCTTTTCCCCTGACCAGATTTATCGGATCGATCATTATCTGGGGAAAGAAATGGTCCGTAATATCCAGACCATACGCTTTACCAATCCTATTTTCAGCAATCTCTGGAGTGCAGAGCATATTGAATGCATTCAGATTTCTGCTCTTGAAGACGTAGGCGTGGAAACAAGAGGCGGCTATTATGATTCCAGCGGAGCGCTGAAGGATATGGTGCAGAATCATCTGTTTCAAATATTGTCTATTGTAGCGATGGAACAGCCGGAACAGTTCTCCGGTTCGGAAATGCACGGGGAGCAGATCAAAGTGCTGCGCTCCCTGCGTCCCGTTAAGGCTAAAAATATAAAAGACTCCCTTCTCCTTGGACAGTATGACGGCTATCTGGATGAAAAAAATGTGGCACCGGATTCTGCAACAGAGACCTATGCCGCCCTCCGCCTCTTTGTGGACAATAAACGCTGGAAAAACATGCCTTTTTATATCCGCACCGGAAAGAAACTGGGTCACCGTGAAATGGATGTGGCGATTGTATTCCGCCGTTCCTCACCCGAGATTGCTCCAAACATCCTGAATATTAAAATCCAGCCAACGGAAGGCGTATACCTTCAGTTTAATATTAAAAATCCCGGCGATACAGATGAAATCATCCAGACTAAAATGGATTTCTGCCAGAGCTGTCTGGATATTTTCCGAATTAATACACCGGAAGCTTATGAACGGATGCTGGATGCATGTATGCAGGGCGAGCGCTCCTGGTTCTCCCAATGGGATCAGATCGAAACCAGCTGGAAATTTATTGAGAATATACGAAAGGTATATTACAAGCAAAACCTTCCCGTATATTCCTATACACCGGAAACGAATGGTCCCGCTGAGGCTGACGAATTCCTGAAGCATTATAACCATGAGTGGTTTGAGTAAAATACAATACCTCTTCTATTCCTCTGCTGCATAGATTCGGTTTTTAAAATCCATCACTGCTTTTTTCTGCGTCTTTAACTCTTTGGTAATAAAATAACTTTGAATTACAGGCGCAGCAAAATCCAGCAGCGGGATTTCTCTTAATCTTTGATCCGCCAGATACTTTCCCACAAAGCTGCGTGGAAGAAAACTGTATCCGATTCCATCCAGCAGATACGGAAGCAATTTCGTACTTTTATCAATCTCAAATGGAAATGGATTCTTCTTCGGGAACATATTCCTCATAAAATTGCTGCCTTCCCCTAATACAAAATCGCAGTACAGATAATACAGATTCTGCAATTCTACCTTGGTAATTCCCTGCTCATGCTCCGTATTTTTCGACGAAGTTACCAGTACCAGTTCATCTGTCTGAAACGGAATACAGTTAAAACCGTTTCTCTCCACAGGCACAAAGGTAAAAATAACATCTAAAGTCCCGTCCTGCAGCATTCGGATCAGTGTATTGGAATGATCAATAATTACCTTGACTGAAATGTCCGGACATTCCCGCAAGATCCCGGACATGCATTTTGTTAAATGGCAGTCATATACCGTATTAACCGTTCCTATGCGCAGGTGTTCTGCAAAACTGTGCAGCATTCCCAGCTCCATAACCGCCGTATGCTCCAACTCCACAATACGCTTGGCATATGGAAGAAAACGCCTGCCCTCTTCTGTCAGTTCCACAGACTTCTTCTGCCTGATAAACAGCTTTTTCCCCAGCTCTTTTTCCAATTCCATAATGCGGTTTGTCACCGTGGACTGCACAATATAGTACTGGTCTGCCGTCTGGGTAAAATTTTTAAGTTCCGACAGGGTTAGAAATGTTTTTAAATTTTCAATATTCATGGGATTATCATCTCCTGTGCGATCGAAATTATCGATTATTCTATCCATAAAGATTCATTATACAAATAATAAATAAAACGTTATAATAAGTCAAGATATAGTTTTTAATCTGGGCTAAATATAAAAAAATCCGTAAATTAATTTCTTAACAAAACTACATGGAGGTTAAATATCATGCAAAAGATTTACACAAAAGTAACCGATCAGACTCACTTCTTCGAAAATCATGATCCGGTGGAATTAGCCGCTGCTTACGGCACACCGGTTTACGTATATAATGAAAGGATTTTAAGACAGCGCTGCCGTGATCTTAAAAATATGGTCTCTTATCCTAAGTTCGTAGTGGACTTTTCTGCAAAGGCAAACAGCAATCCTGCCCTCCTTCAAATTGTACGGTCAGAGGGATTGGAAGTCGATGCTATGTCCCCGGGAGAGATTTATATAGAAAAAATGGCAGGTTTTACATCTGATGAAATATTCTATATTGGAAATAATGTATCCGATGAGGAAATGCAGTATGCCATTTCAGAAGGTGTTCTGGTAAGCGTAGATTCCATCAGCCAGTTAGAACGCTATGGACGCCTGGCGCCTGGAAGCCGTGTTGCCATCCGTTTTAACCCGGGAGTTGGTGCCGGTCACCATGAAAAAGTAGTAACTGCAGGAAAGAAAACAAAATTCGGAGTGGACCCGGTATTTATCCCTCAGGTAAAAGAAATCTTAGAGAAATTTAAACTAACCCTTGCCGGTATCAACCAGCATATCGGATCACTTTTTATGACCGGAGACGCTTTCGTTAAAAGTCTGGATTCTTTATTCGAAATAGCAAAACAGTTCCCAGGTCTGGAATTCATAGATATGGGCGGCGGATTTGGCATCCCCTATAAAAAAGAAAATGGGGAAGCACCTCTCGATCTGCAAGAGCTGGGTGGAAAAATTGATGAAGCTCTCTTTCAATTCACGGAAGAATATGGCAGACAGATCACTTTCCGAATCGAACCCGGACGTTATATCAGTGCCGAATGCGGGGTCCTCTTAAGCGAAGTGCATTCCATAAAATATAATTACAATAATAAATATGTAGGCTGTGATACGGGATTTAATGTTCTTTCACGTCCTATTTTATACGATTCATACCATGGCGTTGAAATTTATCGCGGGAATGATACGCCTTCCCGTAATGAGGAAACCGTAACCATTGTAGGAAATATATGCGAAAGCGGAGATATTCTGGCAAAAGACAGACCTCTTCCTGAAATCCAGGAAGGTGACATTTTGGGCATTCTGGATGCTGGTGCCTATGGTTATGTTATGAGCTCAAATTATAACAACCGTCTACGCCCTGCTGAAATCTTAATCAGGGAAAATGGGGACGTTGTGGTAATACGGGAAAGGGAAACTCTGGAGGATTTGAAGAAACATTTGATTTTGCTTTAATCGTGCTGCATAAATCTAAAAGAATAGATATTTACGTACACAAAAACACCGGCTGTTATTCCGCCGGTGTTTTCATATGTTCTCCAAATCCCAAACTGTAAAGTCCCCACAGCATACCTATTTGATTTAATTTTTCGACTTTATCCTTATCCAGGCAGAAGGAGCGAATGCCGCGCTGACGCTCCCGCTGTGCATTGATCCAATACCCTAAGCGAAAGCCATCTTTGGTTACATAATCCGGAAGCACATTCAGATGACCGTTTTTTTCATAAAACAGTTTTGCATCCTGGTACCATTCCATCCAACGCCGGCGCTTTCTAAGTTTCCAGGTAATATTTAATTCCTCCAGTTTATAGCGCTGACGAAAATCCATTTTGTTTTGCCAGTAACGTTTCCTCTGATAACTGATCCATTCACCCAGCGGAAATTGTCTGTACACAGTATTTCTCGGGAGGTTTATACTTCCATTTTCTGCATAATAATCTTTGGCATAACGGTACCAGGTATCCCAGTCTGTACGGATCTCCAGAGACCAAATCATGTCAATCTGATTTAACAGGTATATTTTGCGGGCGTCAATCCGATAAGTTCCTTTATTACGGTATGCCGCACGCTGTCTTTCTATCCAGCGTCCCAGCAGTTGTCCGTCATCTGTTTTGTATTTGGATGGAATTTTTAATGAATGATTTGCATCGTAAAATTTCTTTGCCAATAGATACCATTCATCCCAGGAAAGACGTGTGCAATGAATATTCTTTTGGTTCATAGTAGATTCTTCACGCTCCATTTCTCTCGATTACATTCCATATTATATCAACCTTTCAAAATGGGTGCCGTTTGATACCCGCTGCTTAAAATTTTCGGTACCCCCTGCGCTCCCATCACTTCATGCATGATCCTCAGCAGCTCCAGGATTCCACGAAACAGTACCGCCTTTTTACACCCGGAGTATCGCATGCTTCCCTGCCAATCCCCATATTCCATATAATAAATGGGAATAAAGAAAAAATACCTGGAACGTTTTGAGAAAAAGGGATGATTCAAATAAGGTTCCAGATGCGGTGTAAAATTCTCCATCGTCTGCTTTTTAAAGTCATGCAGCATAGCATCTATCTTTGCTATTAAATCACTGAGGTTATGAAAAGGAATTTCTTCTTTCTGGATAGGATTCATAAAGATTCCGGAAGCAACTCCATTTTCAATATCATTTACGTGAATAAAAAACATTCTCATATCATCTGTCAGCATTTCGGGTTCCATCTTAAAGCACCTCTCTTCTTCTAGACTTCCTGATCTGTACTAATTAAAACCTAATTACTTTTTTTAAATGTCACTTTTCCCATTGCTTATTCCACTGAGATGGTAATCTGTGCCGCGACCTGTCCTATACTTTCCTGGGTATCCTCATCCAATACCGTGAACATTGCCGTCGCCGGATACTCTCCCTGGCTTAAGTTTACCGCCAGCCGGTCATAATGAATACGCTCACCGGGTTTTAAGACTTTGGATGAATAAACCTCTTCTCCAGTGCTGTCCAGCGTTATACTGACCGACATATGATATGGATTATCTACCGGATTGGTAATCATCAATTCCCCTTCCTCTTCTCCCTTTTTAAATTTGGGGTGTACCAGAATCTGAAAGTGGAAATTACCGGTATCTGCAATTTGCTGTAGTGCCTCTATTTCAGGATTTCCATTTTTTGCATTTTTATCCATCTGATACTCCTCATAACCTTTCCAAATAGCCGCCATACATAACAGAATGCATATGATTGCTGTGAATACTAATTTTTTTCCCTTTGATTTTGAAGCTTTATTTATATCTGTACGCATATCCGCCGGTTTTCCTTTCTGAATCTTACGGTCACTTTCTTTATCTTAGATAGTCATTTAAGCAGGACAAATGCAGCCTGTGATATGATTATCATTTTTGTATTATTTCTATACGGTTAATGACAATGTCCTTTTTTGGTTTTCTCTCTGTGTCTACGTAGACCTGAGAGATCCCATCTACAACATTTAATCCTTTTATAACCTGTCCAAATACTGTGTGACTGTAGTCCAGATAATAAGCTCCCCCAATTCTCATATAAGTTTCAACAGCATTCTGATATCTCTGGGCTTCCGACTCAGGCACACCCTCTGCCCCTATTGCCTGAATCTTTTTATTTAACGCATCTTCAAACTCCCCGACCTCTTCTTCGTTCATTTTTGATAGCTTATTTTTTTCGTTCAGTTCGCTGTTTCCCTGACGCACCAATTCATTCATATAGAGATTTGCTTCCACCAACTTTTTTTCTTCCGGAATTTCCTGGCTTGACACAAAATAGAACTGGCTCTCATTAGCATCAATCCCGCTGTTTGCCATTGCCAAAGCTCCATAGAAATGATGCAGACCATCATCATATTCATCCTCAAATGGTTTGCCATAACTGCTCTTTTCCACTCCGTCTACAGGAATTCCGGTTTGAATGATACTGTTTTTTCCAACATAGTGAAACGGGCTTCGATCGTAATAACCCTGCTCCGCAAGTTTTATGAAATTCTCAACAGCTTTTGGAGCCAGATTCGGATACAGAATCACCGTAATATCGCCTGCCGTGGTATGTAAAACGGCATATGGACCATCTGATTGTGCCTGCTGGGGATTTTCTTTTGCCTCTTTCGCCTCAATTGGAAATGAATCTGCAATATCTGTATTTCTTGTGACATAACTCTTTTTGTCAGCACACCCCCAGATACCAAGTGCCAGAATGCTGATTCCAATTACAGCCAGAATCTTTTTCATCATTTTTATTTTATAACCGCCTTTACTTCTACTTTAATTATTTATAATATTTTACCTTGATATATTGCTACTTTAATTTTACTTTTAGTTATTTCAACGTTCCATTTCAATCAGCCTGCCATAAACCGCATATCTCGCATTATAGAATTCATAAGAGCACGTACACAAAACAACGATCCGATCCTTGGCGGATGGCTTTACTTTGCTTTGAAATGTAGATTCCACCATACGTTTTCTGATCCATTCTTTCTTTTCTTTTTTCCTTTTAAATTCCATTGGAAAGCTTTCATTTTCACCGTTAAGAATCGTTCCGGCAAATAGTTCTATTTTATATGTCTGCTCAGGGGTGTACAGCACCATGTAGGGATATTGGTTGTAATATGTCTGTTCCTTATACTGGGATAAGGGCGAGAACATGCGATTCAGCGTAATATGATGTCCATAGATAACAGAGATATCTCCGGAGAAATCCGCTTTGTTCCGATAATCCAAAAAAATCGCTCCAATTTCATTTGGAGTACCGTCTGACAGATGATGGAGATAGTAATCATTGTCTTTCCCCTGTACCACCGGGTAATCAATGGGTGTTCCGGGGCCGGACAGCCAGGCAATGCTGTCCCGGTTCCACTCTTTCAGTTTTCCGGCATCCGGTTCCCTGGTAACTTTGTCTGCCACTTTATCTCTTATCTTTTTATAATAGTTCTCTGCAATAATTGCAGGCTTTAATTCCCGGTAAGTACGCACCGCGAAATAACAACCTGCTGCGGTAACCGTCATTAATAAACAGATCATCACAATTCTTACTGTTCTGTTTTTTCCAGCGCAGCGTTTATCAGCCATTAACTTTGCTGGCTCAGTGCTCTGCGGAATGTTCCGCTGCTTCATAACTTCCAGAGCTTAAACTTACGCTGCCTTTCCCAGACTGTTCTGCACATCCTGTTTTTTTCGTTTTCATCAGATAAACCAGTATAAGAATGCCTGCAATGACGCAACGCCCCAGACCGATCCCCCAAAAAGCAAACATATGCTGAATCCCGGTTTTGGGTATTCCTCCACCGGTTGAAGGTCTGGTATGGTCCGCCGGGGTAACGACCGTTTTCTTCGTAGTCTCCGTATCTGTCTCATCCGGTTTTTTCGTTTCCGTTTCTTCGGGTTCTTGATAAAGGTAAACGTTCACATCATATGGCAGGGTGACAGCATTTAACATTACCTCCCCATCTTTGGGATTTGGAAGATAATCCTTTTTATAAACTTTCCAAAGAATCTGGTTTTCATCAAATCTCGCAACTCTTCCCGAAAATGTTATTCTCCCATCCTTTTTTGTATATTGCTCCATGGGATCTTCTCCATCTCCTGCGTATGCTGCGTCCAGTTCATATATTCCATTTTCATCACTTTGGCCAAAGAGCACATATCTGTCTAACCCTGCTACATAAATTTCCACCGATGCGCCCTTTATCGGCTCCATGGTGTCCTCATCCTTTACAATAAAACGAAGCTTCCCCATATAATCCACCGTTACGCCAGCCGCAATATCCGTACTGCTCTTTCCCGGTGTCAGCATCTGGGACTGGTCCACATCTCCGTATGTTCCTGCTTTTGCCATAGCTCCCATATTGGAACCCATCATTGCTGCTGCACAAATGAGAAACAGCGCTGCTGCTTTTCTGATCTGCTTCTTCAATCACTCCACCTCACTTCTCTATAATCACAATTATTTTTTCAGCCGTCTCACCGGCAAATCTATCTCCATCCGGTTCATAAAACTGAAAAAGAACTGTGCAGGGATATACTCCTGGCTCCAGCCTTTTTTCCAGATAAACCGACTCTATGTAATAGCCCGGATCAATCATGCCGGACTCGTATAACCGGCTTCCATCCTGGTCATTGAACAATATTACGGTCATGCATAGCGGGCTTTTGGGTGTATTTGCAATTCGGATCTCCCCTTTTGCATCAGCTTCTTTAAAATGTACGGTCTGCTCAATGGTGACGTTCTGCATAGCCTCTAAGAGCATTTGATTCTGCTCCTCTTCATGAGGATCTTGTCTCTCTCTTGCCAAAATATCCCGCACCATTGGATCATCCTTCCAGTTAAGCCGCGCATTGATTCCAAGTCCTATAAAAAATCCGCCCGCCACCAGACAGATTCCAGCAATTCCTGCCCATATTCGGTTTCTAAAGGCAATTTTGTTCTTTATCATGAATATATTTTACCGTCTCTGATATGAAGTACCACATTCACTCTGGTTTTGGCAATCTCATCTTCGGTTTCATCCAGGGCATAGGTTGTAAATACTGCCGTAGCTTTATAATCCCCGTTTTTTAACTGACGGTTAAGCGCCACATACTCGATGTAGTAACCCGGGTCGATTAAGCCGGAACGGTACAGCGTTTCCTGCGTCTCATCCAGCAGCAAATCCACCTGAAGAGAGTATCGGTTCCCCGGAACATTTTCAATGCCAAGCTTGCCTTTTTTTCCACCCTCTTCAAATACCGGTTCTGCAGCGATCCCAATATCTACCATTCCCTCTTCTACTTTCTGGTTCAGCAGGTCTGCTATCTCTGAGGGACTTTTACCGGGAAGCAGTCCTCCCAGAGCCTCTTCATCTCTGGCAAGGCGATCCTTTCCCCTGTTCTGGTTGACGCTGTACAGGAATCCCACCGCCACACCTGCGCAAATCAACAGAATCACCAGAATAATTATCCATTTTCTGCTTCTTTTTTTCTGTTCCATTCTGATAACTCCTTCTGTTCTTTCTACTCATATATCATTACTACGTCTGCTCTATCTGATATCCACCTGCCATATAATTTTTCCTGCTTTTACGGATTCCTCCACCTGGGTATACTGCCCCCGGTATCCTCCAATCTCCACATCCAGTTTCAGTTCCAGCTCAAACGGATCCTTTGCAGTTCCCGACGCCGTATATCCTCCGGATTCATCCGGCTTGTCCAGAGCAATCTTCTGGTCTGCCCATATTTTTTTCTTCGTTTTGTCTTCTTTTTTAAATACATACTGATGCACAGAATCTTCCAGGCTGATGCGGTAATTTTTCCGGTTTTCTTCCTCGGCAGTGACTGCACTGTCTTCTGCAGCCGGCTGCCAGTATCCTCGTTTTGCTGCCAGCCCTTCACTGTTTTCTATATAAGCTTCCAATTGTACCGCCTTCCCCTGACGCAGTGACGGATCATAATTTTCGTTCCCATCTTTATCTTTTTCGGCGGTTTCCGTAGAATAATTACGCACATATATGTTGGAATCCCCCACAACGGCAATTTCATAATCACTCGTACCGCTGCTGTGTTCCAGAACATTAACAACCACGTTTGGAAGCAGTAGTGACCCCTTATCCACCGATATCTCCACCCGGTTATCCGTATCCCTGGTTCCATTTACCACAAAGGCAAAGGTGGTGGGTACCGTTACGGAAATCCTGGGACTATAATCTTTTTTCATTACATCTAACCACACATTCTGGCGGGGTCCGTCATCTGCTGCATGGATATCTTCTTTTCCCATAAAGAGAAGTCCCGCCATCAGGCATATGATTACGGCTGCTTCTGTTTTTTTTCTTCTTCTCATGGTCACTCATCCCTTCCAATGATTTTGATGGAAAAAATCTTTTGCAGAAAAATCTTTTATTCTGTCTGCCACCAGCGTTTTTTAAGATTTGCCTGCAACAAACTTTTTCCATTTGTGGGGCGCTATCACTCTGCGCCCCGTATAATTATGCCACTTTTACTCGTTCCTATTTATTTTGTCTTTTTCTGATTCTTACTGTAAGTAATCTCCACTTGGAGCGGTAGGTGTCTTTGTTATTGTATTATCTACGGTGTAACCAACGGTCCAGACAATTGTGCCGACTTTAGCTGACTGTTCGATTTGTTTGTATTCTCCGCGTGTTCCGCCAACTGCCACGTCAAATGCAAGATCTTTTGCAGCTCCGGTCTTGGCAAGTTTTGTTGTACTGTCCACGTTTGCAGGATCGGTTACGTCAGGAGCATCCAGTACTACAGCATTTGCCATTTCCAGTGTATTTGCACCGGCTGACTTGTTGAATTTTTCATTCTCAAGGCTTAATGTGAATTCTTTAAATCCTTTTGCATTTGCAGTATGTTTCCAGTAGTTACGATCTTTGTCGGAGCCTTTGTTTTCGATAGATCCCTTCAGATTAACAGCAATCCCTTCTCTTGTATTGCCTGCTGCTGCCTTTGTGGAGTAGTTGGTAAATGTCATCTTGCTGTCCTGTTCTACTGCAATCTCATAATCGCTGGTTGGGGATGCCGGGTCTAATACATTGACCTTTACATTTGGGAGCAGGATCGTTCCGTCTGCGGATGAAAGTGTCAAATCCTTTTTCGCTGTATCCACAGTACCATTTACGACAAAAGCAAATACGGTAGGTACCGTAACTCGGATACGTGCATCCGTATTGGTTTCATCATCCACTACAATACCTGCATATACATCTGTTCCGTCCGGTACCGGTACTACATCTCCGCTTGTTCCGGCAGCCATAGCCGGGATTGTCATGGTTACACAAAGTGCTGCTGCTGTTAAAGTTCCTAATAATTTTTTCGTCATGTTTTTTCTACTCATCTTCTTTTCCTCCAATGTTTGGTTTTCTTGTTTGGTTTTCTTGTTTGGTTTTCTTATTTTGTTGTTTTATATTTAAAAAAGGAAAAATGGCGCAACCTTTTTTAAAGCTTTTTCATCCGTTCAAGACCTTGATCTTGACTTTTACATTTACCTGACCGATATCATCCAGGCTTTCCGGATCAGTCGCCAGAACTTCTGCCGTACATTCATATTCTCCGGCAGGCAGTTCCTGATCCAGTTTGATTTTATCAATATACTGACCGGGTTTTAAGCCGTCGCTCTGATAGAGGACGCTTCCGTCCTTATCCAGCTTCAATATGACCCGGCAGTAATATCTGTTTTCCTTTATGTTTTCAATGCCCAGGCTGCCTTCGCTTTTTCCATTTTCAAAAACCGGCTCTACATTCATGGAAATGTTAAACATTCCTTCCTGTACAATGCCATCCAGCATTCCCTGCAGCTCCCGGGCAGACTTTCCTTCCAGTGTTCCGTCCTTAGCCATTTTGTCAAACCAGTACTTACTGGTATCGTCCATCTGATTTCTGTTTAATAAGAACCATCCTGCTGCCACTGCCGCTCCCAGAAGAAGGAGGATCAGCAGGATGAACCATTTCTTTGATTTTCCCTTTGTCTTTTCCATGATGTGCTCCTTCATCCGTTAACGTACTAATTCAAACTTGTAGATCATCTGGTATTTCGCCCTGGCATTTTCTTTGAGATAAGTCTCCGGGTCTGCGATGGACGTACCAAATGCAGTATCGTTGTATTTTTCAAAGAAGGACGTATCCGCAGTTCCGGTAAAGGTAAATCTTCCTGACGTTCCCGGCTCTAATATGCCAAATGTAACCGGCACCGCTGCTGTGGATGCCAATGGTGTATCGGCAAGCCCTGCAAATCCATTGTCTGCATCCCGGTCTGCCCCTGTTACCGCCAGATATAACTTTTTATTCAGATCCGGTCCGGCTAGGTCAGCCTTATTTTTCACCAGGATCATTTCATCCCAGGCAATGCTCTCCGAAGTATTGTCATTTTGGAAACCAACCACCGATATTTTGGTCTGATAGCTGCCTCCATTGGTAATGGTATAAACCGGTGCTTCCAGGATCTCATTTCGTATGTTTCCATTTTCAGGGCTGCTGTTATTGGGATGCTCCACTGCAACCAGAAATACATCTAATGGCAGAGAAATATCCAGAACTTCGTAATTATACAGCTCCAATGTGTCTTTCTCCGTCTCTGACTCCACTAAATACAGTTTCGGGCTGACCGATGTAATGGTTGTTCCTAAAAGGTAATGGTAATATTCCTCATCCACCGTGTTTACATAAGCATCTCTCATGTCGTACACTGCCACATCCCTGCCGTTGACCGGGTTATCCACATTGATATCCAGATAATCTGCAGTTTTCAACAATTCCTGCATATGAATCACATGATCTGATCCCCAGACCGGCTTATCCGCTGTACCGGTATTGGCAGTTGTCAGATAGATTTCCTGTCCGGCCAGTCCTGCCGCTCCATACAAGATGGTAAAATAGCCATCCTGGTAAATGCCTGCACCCTTGGCTGCGCTGTTATACTCCAGTACGGCACCGTCATAATTCATGGTTCCGTGGTTTGCCACGGCTCCGCCTTCCATCCGTTCAGGCACCTCCAGGGAATTGTCGTTATTTCTCAGGATAGCTCCTTCATTCAGATTCAGGACACTTCCTGCACCTGCTGTAATCAATGGTGCAGCTGCCTTTGTGGAGTCCGCCACATCTTCATAGATATCACCGATGGAAATTGCATCTCGGTGCCCCTCAATGATCATATCCTGCAGATTGAAGATACCTCCTGTATCCACTTTAAACAATGCTCCCGTATGATCTCCCGGACTGCTGTAATCACTGTTGCTCTTCATTCCATCAGGAACTACATATCTTCTAATATCTACTGCTCCACCTATAATATCGATTCCGGTCAGCCCTGCTGAATAAGAGGTGGCAGTTAAACTAATATTTTCATTAATCGTAACGGTATCAACCACATACAGGTACCCGCCGCCAATATTTTTTAATAACTCATAAGCTTTTTTCAAGGTCCGGACTGCCTGGGCAGGCACTCCGCCGCTTTTATTGTCAGACCCATTAACCCCGTCTATGTAGACTCTGTGGCGGTACTGTAATTCCAGTACGTTTACATCTCCGGTACGGCTGCCCAGAGAGAATATATCCGTAACAGACCGTTCCAGACGATAAATTGCGATTTCCTCCAGGGCAGGTTCATATGCTTCTGTCATCCCCTGCTTTCCGGGATACTGTACAACCGGTCTGCCCAGATAAGGGTCATCCAGGGTGACTTGCAAGGTACCGCTTGCAGGTTTAAAACCACGCAGTGAAATTTCGATATATTTGCTGCTTCCGCTATCTCCTTCACTACCGCTTCCGGTCAGATGAATGGTTCCCTCTATATTGGGATCACGGTCCAGGATACAGGTTCCATCCTGATAAATGGCACTTCCTTTTCCATTTGGCGCCTCCACATCGGTAATAGAAACGCTGACCGCCTGAAAGACACCTCCGTCCACATATACTCCGGCACTTTTTGCACCTGCTGCTATATTTTTGTTTCGGTAAATCTCTGCACCGGAAGGTATGATCAGCTTCCCCTTTACCTGGAATATAGGACCTTCGGATTCTACCGGACCGGATGCATAAACCGGATTTCCTACTACTTCCTGGCTATGCCCGTCAAAAAACAGATTATCTACGTTTAAGATCCCCGAATCAGAAACTTCAAACATGGTTCCGGTATAAGTTGCTATCTCATATTTGTCTTTACCCGGCAGCGATTCCCATGCGTCCGGCTGGGCATATCTTTGGAAATACACCGGACCTAAAGCATCTACTTCCTCAGTACCGCGCTTATAATATCCATGCTCTCCTGTGGTATCCGATAGGTTCTGCAGCGTTGTTTCATCGCTCACCGTAACTTTGTCCACTACGATAATAACGCCGCCTTCTCCTCCTTTACAGAGTAACTTATAAGCCGCTTCCAGTGTCTTGACTGCCGTCTTCGGCGTTGTTCCGTCCAGGGTATCCTTACCGTTTTCACCGTTAATGTACACAACGCCTTTTTGCTGCAATTCCAGTATATTTTCTTCCCCGCTGCGGTTTTCCAGGTGGTACACCGCCATTATTGCCGGGTTCAGGTTATAATAACTTTTCACATCCTTATCCGGCTTATAACTGTCCGGATATGCAACGACTCTCCTTCCTCCGTATGGATTATCCATATTCAGAGAAAGCACCGTTCCCTTTTCCGGCTGGTAGCTCACATCCGCATTGATATACCTGCTTGTGGTATCCGCTGCACCTGTGCCAGTGAGATATACCTCTCCTGAAATGGAAGAAGTATTTGCTAAACGCATGGTACCATCCTGGTAGACCGCACTTCCTCTATAACCGGATACGTCCCGGATTGTGCCGCCATTCACCGCCAGCTCGCCCTGGTCGATATAGACAGCACCTCCCTTTCCCCCTGACGGGAGATTGTTCAGCCTGAGCACCGTATTATCCGACATGCTCACAACCGCTCCTGCTTCTACTTTCAGAATCGAATCCCCTTCGATCACGTTGTCGATTTCTCTTCTTCCGTAAATGGTAATGCTGCCCAGCTTCAGGTTGGCGCCATCTCTGGCGAGAATCATATTTCCCGTATAAGCAGGCCATTCTTTATCGGCATCCGTGATTTCAAACCCGGTGTAGCGGCTCATCCATGCTTTTTCCGGGAGATCCCAGGCTTCCTCTTTGTCTACGTAGACCGGACCGCTAGTATAAATAATATAATCTCCGGCACCTCCGATAGACTTTGCTTTCGTCATTCCAGCCACCGCTTTATCTGGATTACCGCCATCATTGGAATCAGAACCATGTTCGCTGTCTATGTAAATACATTGCTTTAATACCAGGTTCGGCGCCTGTTTCTCCAGTACGTACCCCGCTTTCTGTGTGTTAAAATAACGCAGGTATCCGGTTGTATCCAGAATTACATCATTATCGGGTTTTACTACGATACTGCCTTTCTTGAAACTGTCTGCACAGTCGATGGTGTACATACGGTTTCTCTGGTAAATAGAACCGCCTAAAATAACCGGATAAGATGTGGATGCCAGATAAATACGATCTGATATAGTGCTTCCACCTCCTTTTAAGTTGAAATTCTGCCCGTTAATATAAATTCCGGCATTTTGCTTTAAGGCTTTTACCGTTGTCACCAATGGAGTATTATCCCGGATGACTCCTCCTGAGATTTCTACCTTCGCCGTACTGCCATCCCGATAATAAATACCGGCACCGCTGTTTGCCTTGTTTCCCTGGATATTTCCGCTCATGAATTTTAGTGTGCCTGACTGAATGTATATGCCGCCGCCTCTTGAATAGGTCGTTGAAGCACTTTCCTGTCTGACAGCACCGCACTGGTTATCCTGAATCTCCATTCCGGAGATGGTTACCTGTCCTCCATTTATAAACAGACCTCCGCCCAAGGCACCATAACTCTCATTGTTTGTAGAACCTCCATAGAGCAAATCATTTCCTCTGATGCTTCCGCCATTTGCGGTCATTGTTCCTGCGTTGTAAACAGTTCCAAAAATATTCGCGGAATAGCCGGTATTATCAATTTTATTATTTTCTATTGCAGCACTTCCGGACATATTCAATACGCCGCCGTTGTACAGCGCTACTCCATATATATAGGAGCAGTTCATCTTCTCCATGCTGTTTCCGGCAATTGTACCGCCTGAAAATTCAAAGGTTCCAGTGTTATAAACTCCCGCTCCCGAATAATTGGATGATATGGAATACATTTTATTATCATCTATATGTCCGCTAGTCATATTAATTGTTCGTTGGTTGTAAATACCGGCACCATAGCCTGAACTGTAAATCTCATTTCCAAGAATACTTCCTCCTGAAATATTTACAATACCATAATTATAAATACCAGCTCCATGATTACCGTATATTCTATTATTTTGCAGCACTGCGCCCGAATTCACATTTACCACGGAAACAGAACTGCTGTTATAAATAATAGATCCAGACACACCTCCGGTTGTAGAAAACTTGTCCTTATTCCCATCGATGACAATATTCTCCAGGGTGAGCTGCGCACTGCCGTTCATCTGAATCATATACCCGGTATACTTTTCGTGGCGCATAACCTTTGGTATCCAGGTGTCATCTTTATCATTGGTAAAGGTCTGACCCTCATCAAAACTCCAGATGTCCCCGGATGGTTTAGCGGAATTGCTGTTTCCAAAGTCTACCGGATAATTGCAGATAATGATGTTGGCTCCCGTATCCAGGGTTTTTAAAATCTCCAGTGCCCTGGCAAAGGTAGCTACCGGTGCCCCGATACTTCCGCCATTGTTGTTGTCATCTCCCGGTACCAGTGTGGGAGTAAGAGATCCTTTTCCGGCAAGATAAACATTATTTTCCCCTTCCACAACCAGATTTGGATCCTGGGCTAAGATCGATTTCTCTTTGGGGAAATTTGCTGTTTTCTTAAAATGATCCAGGTAGGTATCCGCATTGGATATAAGAACACCATCCGGTTCAACCAATATCTGTTTGATAAAGTTATCGGTACATCCTACCAGAAATACCTGATCATCCGGTTCACTAAAGAGCGTAATGGGTTTTTTCACATCCCGTATGTAAATCTCTTTATCCACCTCTGCCTTGCCGCCTAGCTTCAGCTTGCCATTACAGTCCACTGCACTTCCGATTGCTGTACTGAGATTACCTTTGACTGCAGTACCATCTCCTAAGGTAAGGGTACTTCCGGAGCTGACCACGATTCCTCTGCCTTTATTGTTGCGTATCTGTGCTTTATCTTCTAAGGTTATTTCTATTTCATTTGCATAAACAGTCGTACCGCTTATATAGTCCCCGGTATAAATGCCATCGTTTCCATTGCTATCAATCGAGGATTGTCCTGTCATGGAAATGCTGCTTGGACCGGCATAGTAGCCGCTGCTTGAATATCGGTCGAAACATATCCCGTAACTTCCGTTATATCCAATGCTAGCATTGTCTTTAAGATTGACCGATACTCCTCTTTGTGAGTATATTCCCTGGTTGAAATTTTTATCTTCCTGGGTATTCCCCCCTATAACTGCATTTCCATCCATATTGATCTGCGGTCTGTTGCTTGCCGTAGTAGTATAGGAATTATACCCATAATATACTCCATAAGTATTTTTGCTTATGCGGCTGTCACCGTGCATATTTAAATCTGTATATATCATGTTATAGGAACTTGCATTGTAAACTGCATATCCAGTCTGGGTAATTGCCGCTTTATCGTCCAGATCAATCTTCAGATTATCACTGCTTCCTGTTATGCTGTTAAGATAAATTCCATTGCCGGAACGATTTTTTCCTCTTATTTCTGCTTCACCATCCATATAGATACGGCTGCCTCCGGATACTGAGCTTGCGTAAATAGCCTGATCTTTATTTTCGAGAAGCATCGACTTATCATGCATGGCAATTATAGAATTGGTACCTGATATGTAGACGCCTATACTGCATTCTTTAATGAGAGAAGCATCATATAATGTCACCATGGAATTCTCAGATATACTGCTTCTGCCATAAATTCCAATCCCATACCGCCCCGGTGCCTTTACATAAGATGTATCATACATATCCACCCCGGATCCGTCATCCTTCACAATGATGCCGCCTGTACTTCCGCTTAAACCAGGCAAAGATCCATTACTGCTGTTATTGCCCACGTATTGACTATTTTCAATCCCGGACTGATCCTCCATTGTTAGTTTACCGCCTTTTTCCAGGTAAACAGCCCAGCTGCCGTGACTTCGTACAAGGGCACCGTCAGACTGATCTGCCGCTGATCCTTTCATTGTGACAGAACCGCCGCTGTTATAGACACCTATCCTGAAATTATTCTGAATAATCCCATTCTCAAGTGTCAGCTTTGTACCAGGACTTACATAAACGATAGACTCAATGGTATTATTAGCTCCGTCTACAGCACCTGCATTTCCATCCATCAAAAGCCTGCCTATGGTAAACCCGCCATTTCCGTTGTCCACCGTCTGCACCATGATTCCATAAAAACTGGCAAACCGCTTCACCTGTGCCAGGTTTGTATTGATGATATTCCCTTCCGAATTTAATGTCTCAGACTGTACAAACTCCGGTGCTCCATAATCAAGATCCCATACCTGGTCTGTGTCGTCCGCCGGGACACTGACTTTTCCGCATATGTAAATAAACGGTTCAAAACCATCCGGGTCATAGCCGGAATCTGTAATGGGTTTCTCAGCATTTTCTTTTGCACTGGATATTTTATCCTTCAGGATACTTTTTGCCCGTTCAAATGTCCGTACTGCATCAGATGGAGAGGTTCCTCCGTTACTGTTACTACCCCCGGTTCCATCCAGATAAACACCTTCTCCCACCAATATAATATTTTTATTAAACCCGCCTAATTGTGTCTTCGGCGGTATTTCTCCTCCGGTAAAATAAGCTACATAAGGTTCTGCATCTTCCACTCCCGCATATGTATACGTCTTACCGGGTGCATTTACGGTCTTTTGTCTCGCCGGAGCGATTACTACACTTCCTACTTCAAAGATATCTTTGTTGACATTCACTGGAAGCTTTCCATCCACACCGGATACTGGTACTTCATTCAATAAATACAGTTTACTTGTGGCTGTATTGAGGAAAATTTTATCCTTCAGCGTCAGGGACTCCGGATCTATATAATTCTTAGAGCTGGAGGTCGTTCCAACGTTAATATAAATGCCATAATCCTTTGCACCTGTTTTTCCCGATTCAAACGTTCCGCCCAGAAACCATGCATTTGCAGTACTATAACAGCTGCTTCCCAACAAGGCTGAATTATTTTGTACCATTATCTGATCTCCGAAATAGGAATTTCCTCCGCCGCAGTATACACCTCCTCCATTTTGAGTCGCGGTATTGTCTGCAATCAGTCCTTCTCTGAGATGTACCGTTCCGGACACATAAACACCGCCGCCATTTGGAGCTGAATTTTGGGTGATTTCTGCCCCCTCCAGTTTCGTATTGCTTCCGGCAAAGTATATACCTCCTCCGCGGGATGATGCGTTATTCTCTTGAATAACTGCTCCTGTGCCAAGTTCCAGGTAGCTGGAAGCATCGTATATGCCGCCTCCGTCACTTGCCTGGTTTCGTTGGATTAATCCGCCAGTGATCCTAAGGTTTGAAGTTGATGAACCTCCGGATAAATAGATTCCGCCGCCGAGTGATCCGTTATTATCCTGAATTGTTCCGTCTGTCATTAAAAATGTTCCGTTTGTTGAATAGATTCCTCCACCATAATAAAAATTTTTATTCTTCTCTATAACACCGCCACTAATTGTTAATTTGCCACCTGTGTTATAGATGCCTCCACCATAGCTAGAATAGCTGCCGCTGGAAAGGTTATTTGAAATCTTACCTCCATCCATAACCATTTCTACTGATGAATTTATATAAACACCACCACCATAGACATATCCTCCACTTTCGGTATTTTCCGATATGTCTGCTTCACCGGTTATTTTCAGAACACCGCCGGACATATAGATCCCGGAACCATAACCGCTATATGAACTGCCACTGCCTCCATAAGCCCCTGATGCTTTATTCTTAGTAATAATTCCGCCACTCATCTGAACAACGGTATTGCCGCCTGCTGCGTATATACCCCCGCCATACCCAATATACGAACTATAAGAGGAAACATTCGAACTAATCGTTCCTCCTGCCATATCCAGCCGTGCATTACTTAAATATACGCCTGCTCCAAACCCGGTTTCCGAATTCCTGTTATTATCGGTTATACTTCCTCCACGCATAGTAAAGATGGTCTCATCCTTATTCACTCCGGAAACAGATACTCCTAACGCCTTTTTTGTAATCATTCCATCTTCCAGCGTAAACTTCGTAGTCTTCCCTGCTGCCCCCCGTACCCTCACACCGGTACCGCGATAGGAGGAATTAAAGCCTTTCAATACCGTACCTTTTTGTGAAGTATAGCTTCCCCCTGCCAGAACATCTACCATGACATTTCCGTTCATAGCGTAGTCATATTCCATCACCAGGTTAGAGGTTGTAAACGCACCCCCATCTTTCACCGATACTAAGACAGACGGAACCTGCTTATGTTTCATCGTCCATTCCGGATTCGTTTTACAGCAGGCTATTTTAGCCTCGCTGCTTCTGTCCGTATTGGTATCATCTATAAAGTTCCACTCTTCTGTACCGGTGATATCCACGGTATCACAGATATAGATCACCCGGTTTTGAGGGTCTATATCATCCCAGTTATCAAACAAAATTTTCTTAGCCTGTGCAAATGTCTTCACCGGCCAGTTGCAGTTTCCGCCAAACCAGATATCATTTCCCTTCTGTCCGTTCAAATAGACCCCTGTATATTTGAACTTTCGGTAAAGTTCTATATGGTTCTCCATAACCCCGTCACTGTCCTCATACGTATCCTTACGCAAAGTCCAGTTGGCATCAGTATTTTTTGAATGAAGTGTAAAAGCACTAAGATATTCAGCAGCATCACTGCCTTCCGGACCTTTTATAACATCTGCATATTGAAATTCCTGATTATCATCGATTCCTGAATAATATACGTGATAGTTCTTTCCTTCCACATCCGTAGTGGTCAGTTCAATCGTACAATCTGACAGACGTCCTTTTGCATCCGGATTTAATTCTGTCTGTATACTTCCTCCTATGATGGAAACCCTTTCTCCTATGATCAATTTTCCCAGAGAAGATGCACCTTCGTATCCTTCATAGCTGTCTGCAATTCGGATACCAATTCCCGCTTTACAGGAAATCTCCAGATTTGAAAGCGAAAATTCTATTCCAGGTGGAATAATAAAAATCTCTGTGGGGTATTTATCCCACTGGGTAAGGGCTATCTTATTTTCTCCGTTCAGTGTAGTAATTGGCGTTCCGTTTACAGAAAACTCTTCATCCCCAATCACGATTGGGCTCATTACCACAACCGTACCGCCATCGCCTCCCAGAAGTCCTCTTGCATGTTCCCACGTCCGAACCGGATGCTGGTCATCAATGCCGGAGTTGTCATCGCTTCCTCCCGGTATCGCCGGACGGTCTCCTTCCGGGCTGGAGGTTTCTTCATTTACGTTCCAATAAACGACTTTGCTCCCTACCGCTCTTGCCATGGAGCTAACTGCTTTTTTTGCCGCTTCAGTCTGGTCTGCCCCATCCAATATTGCCTTGCCGGAATCTTTATCTGCATTGCTATTTGCTTTATTTATTTCTGTTTTATTTAATTCAGAACTATTTACTTCCGCGTTGTTTATATCCTCTTTATTTTTATCAGTTCTATTTATATTTGTTTCCTTTGTATTTGTTTCATTATCATTTCCATCTGTCTTATTTATATCCGTTTCGCTTCCATCCTCCTGCGCCTCTAAATCCTTTTGCCGGGAGGTGAGAAATATCCCATTCCCGCCCTCAGCATCCTGCTGAAGCAGCTGCCACTTTTCCTGCAGATTCTGAGTCAGCATAAAGTGTCCCGGCAAGTCTTTTTGAAATTCTTCCTGATCGGACGCTCCGGCAATTATTTTTATCTGATTCTGATCGTCATTTGGATTTGCGTTGATGCTGTATTTTATATTCTCACCCAATTGGTTTTGCACCTGTATGAAAGGCAGGTTGTTTCGTCCCCCTGCACTAGCGGTATCCAGAAACAAATTTCCATCCACAGTGAATTGATCACCAATAATCAGACTTCCCTGCTCCACTTTTACCAGGTCCGAATTTTCCATCCCGGGAGCAGACGATAAATTCATATGAGACAAACTGAGCTCTCCACCCTCCACAATGAAGATATAGGAATCACCCACTGCCCTGCCAGTCCCACTGACCAGACGAATTCCATCTCCATCATAGCTCACTTGCTCTCCACCGGATATCCGCTCTGCAGACATCACATAAACGGTAATCTCTGTCT
>NZ_JAWYAJ010000246.1:0-9352 GCF_034124845.1 Robinsoniella sp. | reverse complement strand
TGTATAAATTCGGGTCACATCCAGACTGCTGTGCCCAAGTAAGTCCGCCAGTCCTGCAAGATCTCTGGTAAGCTGATAATAAGTCCTTGCAAATAAATGCCGCAGATTGTGAGGAAATATTTTATTCACATCTACACCTGCATCCACAGCGAGCTTCTTCATTTCTTTCCAGATATTACTTCTATTTTTGGGTCTCCCTGACCGTGTCACAAATACACAGCCATTTTTAATCCCTTTTATCTTGGAAAAATAAATCAGTTTTTTTTGTAAACTTTTCGCAAGCAGCAGTATCCGCCGCTTTCCCTTGTTGACAATTTCAATTTTACCGCTGCGAATACGCTCAATGGAAAAATAGGCCAGCTCACTGACCCTTGCACCCGTGGATGCCAATGTCTCGATAATAAGTGCCAATTGATATTTTTGTTTTCTTTTTGCCGCTTCTCTTAATCTTTCATACTCACTTTTTGTCATTTCCTTTTCCCGGTCCAAGAACATCTGCTTTTGTATTTTCAGACGCTTGACTTTAAAATTCCCCAAACCAAGAAACTCTAAAAACTGATTGAGTGCTGCCAGAATAGTATTCACACTTGAAGAAGCATATTTTTCAATAAGTAATTTCTTATAACTTAATATATGTCTTTTACTTATTTCATAATTTCCATCCAAATAACGATAAAATTCTTTAATATCCCTGATATATTTATGCACGGTACCTGCTGCACTTTCTTTTTCATACAGGTGATTTTGAAAAAATTCAATCATATTTGGATTTAAAACTATTTGTTCTGCTTTTGTATTCATTTTACTGCCTCCCAGATTTGTATGCTATTCACTAATTCTAACCCCTTTGGATTTTACTTTCCACTGTTTAAAATTGGTAATATTTACGTTATAAGTTAGTTACTGTCAAAGTTGTATACGTACGCAATTATATCTTTATTTCTGAAATCGTGCAACTGGTCCTGCCAGTAGTAAGAACGCAAAAACAGATGCAGAAGTTCACCGGGAACTTTTGCATCTGTCAGTAAAAATATTTATTTAACCGTTACCTTACATTTTATTGTCTTTCCGCTTCCATCGCCTGCCATGGCGGTAATTGTTGTTCTGCCTCGTCCGGCAGCCTTTACTTTTCCTTTGCTGTCTACCTTTGCCACTTTACTGTTAGCGGAGGACCAGATCAGCTTTTTATATGCCGGCTTCTCCGGTTTTACGATTTCTGCCTTCAGATTAAAGGATTTGCCTTTCTTCAGGGTAAGACTGCTTTTATTGATTTTGAGCCTGGTGATTTTTTTACCGTATATTACTGTAATTTTAGCGCTCTTTTTGCTGCCATCCAGGGCGGTTGCCGTGATCGTAACCCTTCCTTTTGATGCTTTGAACTTCACTTTTCCATTTTTATCTACTGTTGCAGTATTCTTATTTCCTGACTTCCAGGATAAACGCTTGCTGCTGGCGTCTTTGGGATTGATTACAAGGTATTTCTGCAAATTAACGGTCTGGCCTTTCTTTGTGACGGTACAGGCCGGCGTTTTAAACTTCATGCCGGTAATCCGCTGTTTTACGGTAAGCTGGCATGCTGCCCGCATATTTCCGTCAGCCGTAACCGCTGTAATCGTTGTCTTTCCGGCTTTCACACCAGTCACTACACCATTTTGATCCACTCTGGCTATTCCGTTATCTGCGGATTTCCAGGTTAATTCTTTACAGGTGGCATTGGACGGCTGGATGTCTGCCTTTAATACCGTTTTTTCTTTTGTATAGAGGGTGGCTGTATTTTTATCCAGCCGGATACTTTTTACCGGGACTGTCTGAATGTCTTTGTTTACAGTCACTTTACAGACCGCACGAATATTGGGATTCACTTTTGTTATTGCTGTAATCGTAGCGTTACCAGGTCCTGTCGGGGTTATTTTCCCGTTTTCCACTGTAGCTGCTTTTTCATTGCTGCTAACCCACTGGATCTCTCTGTCATCTGTGGTATCTACCGGATTATAAGTAACTTCCAATTGAACCGGGGCATCTCCTTTTTTCATGATTATGCTATCCTTACTCAGATGAATACTTTCTAACGGAACTTCCACATCTCCATAGGTATCTATAATAAATGCTGACTGGACGGAATCCAGTGACAAATTGATTTTCGTCACTTCTTCTCCATTTTCCATTCCTCTCTCAAAGTCTGCCGGCTTTTGTTTTCCTGTTTTGGGATCCCAAAGCAACGGTTTTTTCATCCTTCCACGAAGCGTAACCACACTTTCAACTGACACGTCGCTGGAGTTCACAAAGTAATAGACATCCCGTCCATCCTTTATTTTATGTATGTAAGTAAAACTACCTCCCGGAAGCTGATCGGCTACATTTTCTACGGTAACATCGGCTACCAGAAGCATTTCATCTATGGATTTCCCCAGCGTCTCCGTATAATTGCCTCCAAGGAATACTGCCCGACCGCCATTTTCATTGGTTTGGTCTCCCAGTCCGATGGGGTAGTCTTTGGGGCATGCCAGGTTAAATCCTTCTTCTCCGTAGATCTCAAATTCCTGAATGGATACACTGTCGGATACAATGGTATCAATATACAGACGAATTTTATTCGTCGTTACCGGCTGTCCAAACTGAACCTCCTGCTGCTGACCGATTTCTGTTCCCTCCGCGGCATCCTCCCAGGAATTTCCATCCCAGTACTGGATCCGGAATTTAGTGGTACGGTAGGGATTATTCTCCTTGATGACTACTTTTTCTACGGTTACCGCTTCTTCAAATTCAGCCATCAACCACTGGTCTCCCCCTGAAAGGTCTGCGGCGTTCCATCTGCTGCCATCGGAAGCAATCTTATCAAATGCCTTTTCCGGACCGTAATTATCATTGAAACTGGAAGACGCACTGTACTGGATAACCGGTAGTTCCGGGTTTATTTCCTCCGGAGTTATGCCAAACATCCCGGTGATGATATCCACCACTTCCTGATTTTTTCCGGGTTCCGCTGACTGTGAAGGCAGTTGTGTCGTTGCGATAACCTGTCCACCAGCATCATAGAAATCTTTTACTTTTTTCAATGCTTCCAGACTGATCGTTTCTGCCCCCGGCATGATGATCACTTTATAAGCTTCCGGATATTTTTCATTATTCAGGTTAAATGTACTGCCATCCACACTGCAATTTTCTGCAACTACTTCCGGGTGTAGGAATGTATAGTCTTTTCGGATTGCAGACATCAGATATTCCCCAACTTCCATATAATCTGCTTCCTCCGGTGCTACACCCATATAAGGATCTCCAACACCGAACATGGTATGGGCTTCCAGGGTATCAATTGGATAAAGCACCCCTATATCCGCTCTATGGCTGCCCTCCTGCAAAAGTCCCTGCACCCGCCCGATATACTCGTTATAGACAGGCAGTTCCGGACCATACTGCTCGCTGCGATAAGAAAGCTCCGGCGGATTATCAACCGCCTGAGTATTGTTCTGCCAGATTGCATGTGGTACTACGTAGTTAATTCCCCGGGTAAACTGGTTCATAATATCTTTATACAGCACCGGGATTCCCATTCCTTCTCCCATAGCGCCATAAGTTTCACTCATAACCAGGCCCTTATCCCAGTTGTTTGCCGAAGAACTCACAAGCTTGTACGCTTTCAGGGCACGGTCATAGAAACTGATCTCATCCACCCCGGGTATATCCTGGTATTTAAATACCTTCATCATATCCCCACTGGACTGTACCGGATTTATATTTTCCTCCTGGTCCATATGTCCAGTCAGCTTAATCCCATGGTCGTTACACCAGTCATTCATATTTTTGATATACTGGGCAGCGAACAGATCCGAACGGAAGGAGAACAGCTCACTTCTTGCCGATGCCGTATCTTCCCCGATGTCATACCACAGAGCCGGATACAGTGTAATGGGATTATAACCTTTGCTCTCTGCGAACAATTCGTTAAACTTACCGGTCCAGGTTCTCCCCTGTGCATGATAAAGGGGAGGTTCATCATAAAATACACTGTCAATTACCGTACCAAAATATTCCGAGAAATTCTCGTAGTATACATCATGGGTAATATTGATAAATGCATCTACCGACTCTTTGCTGAGATAATCAACCAACCCCCGACTGTTCGTATCATCTTTTACGCTTGCGAAGGTCATCACTTTCCATGAACCTCCTGGTGCATCCCAGGTGACATGGTCATAGCTCTCATCTGTATTTTTAGGCGGCACCACCTCACTGGAGCCGTTATAAAATTTAACTTCCTTAATGGACACCGGCTCGTGGTCTGCCCCACCGCGGTTGTGAACGATCAGACGGAAACGCTGTGCCGTGGTCTGTGGAATACTGATTACCTTATATTCGCCAATTGTAGTTCCGGCATCCAGCTCCTCCCACTCTGTTCCGTTATAATACTCCATCTGGTATTCATTAATCCTGTTTAATGCTTCGTAAACTTCTATCCTGTCGATTGTCACGTCATCCGGGAAATAAGCCTCCAGCCACTGATCCACCACTTTGCCGCTAGCTGAATTCCAACGGGTATTCAGATCACCGTCAAAAGCCTCCTCCGCATTAAAGTGCTGATCCTGAATGGCTGGATGAAAACTGGATGCATAGACACCAGGACCTATTTCCTCATAAATAACAGCTTTGTCAGAAATATCAATTATTTCTTTCGTTTCGTTATTCATTGCCACAGCTCCCAGATAAGTACGGTATTCACCCTGTGGAATCCGAACGGTCACTTTCCCTTCTTCTTCCACATCTTTTTCCTGTTTATCCAGCCGCTTCAGCGTGGCTTCCGGATACTTGGATGCCAGCATTCCCCCTGCCGGCCCGCTGGGGAACCCGTCCTCATCATAGAGACACATCTTCATGCCCAGTTCTTCAGCCGTTTCCAAAGCGTATCCGTACAAATCCAGATACTGATCACTCATATAATTATCCAGCCAGTTGGGCAGAATCCCAAAACCAAGATATCCACTCTCATTCTTAGAATGTACCATAATTTCCCGAATGTCTTCCTTAGTGATATCACTCAGGCTGCGGGTTGGACTGTTCCAGAACCAAAGCGGTCTGGATTTACTCTCATACGGCGGCACTTGAAAGGTCTCATACAACGGATCCATCTCACCTAAAATTTTTTCTTCTTGCTCATTAAATGCATAACTTGTAAAACCGCTCTGAAGTGCAATCATTACGCTGAGCAATAATGCTATTTTCTTTTTCACTGCAATCCCTCCATTACATTTTTAATAATCTTAAATATAACCGGTTTATACTTATAACCATTATATTTAGGAATGAAAGCTTGTTCAATAGCTTATCTTGTTAAAAAATACGAGGATCTTGCAGGACGTGTCCGGAACGTAAGCTTCGGGTATCAACTCCAGCAAATCCTCCAACGCATTTGGATTGCTGACCTGCCCCAAATCTAGCCCTTTTAAAACATTTTGCAGCGCCCATGCCAGCTGCGGCGGCCTGGCTTTACCAGCCATATATCCTTTTAACCGCTTGTATGATTATTTAAAAAACTGCTTCATTATTTCATCTTTCGTAATATATTTATCCCGTTTTATCATATATGTTCTGACACATTCCTTGGCATGTGCCTCTTCCCGCGCCTTTTTCTCCTCGTTCCGGAAAACGGAAGCACCAAATTCTATCAGCTTCTTCTGTACCGCTTCCACATCCATATCTTTTGGCTGGATTTCCTGAATGGCGCACAGCCCAGCCAGGACACCGGAAGCCTGCCCAATTCCCATAATACCTCCCTGGGTGCGGTAAGAACCATGTGCTTCACTGGTACCGGAAATACATCTTCCACTTAAAACCATACCATCAATACCCATTGGAATAAGACAGCGCATGGGAATGTCATAGGTATCTTTTAGTTCAACCCAGCAGCCGCCCTGGCTGCCTTTCGTATATCCGGAAGCGCCATCCGGGTTGTGGATGTCCATTGGAAAATAGCCTCTGGACACAACATCCCAAAACTTTCTCCCTTCTTCTGCATCTTCTCCCGTGAGGGTATAAAGTCCCTTAATATGTCTGGTTTCCCGCACCCCCACTTCGTTGCTGGTAACACTGACGTAGGATTTTTCAAATCCGGGCACATATTTAATCATAAATTCTGATACCGATTCAATCTGACGTCTGCCCTCAATCTCACTGAGTGCTTTTTCCTCCGGATTGGAAGCGTCATAACCGCTCACTCTGGTAGCATTAAAGTGAATACTTCCCGGATGAATTCCATTTAGGACAATGACACTGTCTCTGCCAAAATGCAAATCCCCTGCTTCCATTGCCTTTTTCACCAGTTTCTTAAAGCCTTGAGCCACAAAATAGTGCTGTTTCAGCCTGTCGCTGTATTCCCGAATGGGAACCAGGTCTGACTTCCATTCAAAGTCCTCCGGATTCTCATATATGTAATCGTAGACCTTATCAGTATCCACATCCACCATTTCAAACATGGCGGAACCAGGCTGTGCCTTTCCTGTGTTCTCATTTCCATATACATATTCTGCTCCAGCCATAACTGCCGCGTCACCGTCTCCGCTGGCATCTACTAATATTTTGCAGGCAAATTCCCTTGTTCCCGACTTTGTAACAGCGGTCACTCCCCTGACACAATTTCCATCTTTTTTCACCTGGCTGATAAACGCATGATAATAGATTTGAACACCGGCATTCAAGAGCATTTCTTCTGCCACATATTTGTATTTCTCCCGGTCATAAAAGCCCAGATATGCACCGCTGCCATATGGATCAAGTGCTTTTAGATGTCCGGTGCTTCCATGTACCTTTATTAATTCATCCATAAATTCCTGGGGAATCCCATTGATCACCTGCTCATCTCCAAAATGGAAGGGGGAAATGGGACCTAATACGGAATTTGTCGCTGCCCCTCCCAGAAATCCGTTTCTCTCAATCACCAGTGTACCAGCTCCTGTTCTGGCACTTGCCAGGGCAGCCATGATTCCAGCCGGCCCTCCGCCTACAATAATCACATCATATTCTTTCTGAAACTGTTTCACCATAATATTTCCCCTTTCCTACAGTCCGTTTTTCTCGTTATACCAGTTTGCTGTTTCATCTAATGCTGCCTTCGCATCTGCGCCGTTAAATACAACATTCTGCGCCGCCTGTACCAGTTTCACAGAAAGCTCCGAATAATCTTCCGGATAGAATTCCACTGAACCGGTGGCTGCATATTCGTTCCACATTTTTAATTCATCATAGTTGTCAAGAGCCTTGATCTCTTCATCATCATATACACTGGAAAGAACCGGAAGTACATTTGCTTTCAGCCACTTAACCTGATTTTCTTTCGAATAGAAGGTTTTGATAAAATCAAAGGCTGCGTCTGTATTTTTACAATATTTACCGATTCCAAGACTCTGCCCTGCAACCACTGCCGGACTCTCCACTCCATCTTCAAATCCGAGGATCGGAGCGGATGCAATTTTAGCATTTAACTCCGATGAGCGAATGGCTGCTGCCCTTTGGGTTCCTGCATTGCAGGAAAGAATGGTGCCTGCCTTAAATGCATCTACCACATCATCTACTCCAAGGCTTAGGGTTGAGTTATCCATCGCTCCCTTGTCAACCAGACTCTTCATGTATTCCAGAACTTTCACTCCTGCATCATTATTGAACACAGCTTTTCCATTGTCATCAAACAGGCTGCCCCCTGCTGATCTCAGGAAGGGTATAAAGGATTCCATGAAGCTGGCTGCATTACTCCCATCCGTAAGCCCAATTACAAAGCCCTGCTCCAGAGCGGTTGACTTAGCCCCCGCCGTATCAGCCAAATCACTGAGGGATTTGGGCACATCTCCAAATACATCGGTGCGATACCAATAGGTAAAGGTACGGCTTTCCCAGGGCAGTGTGTAAATTTCACTGTTAATTTTCAGGCTGTCAGCAGAATAAGTATAGCCTTCCATCTCAGGAATAAATGCTTCGGCATATTTCGTCATCGTCTGCACCGTACCGCCTGCAATGTGCTGTTTCAGCATATCGGTGTAAATATTGATGATATCCGGTCCGGTTCCTGCTGCAGCCGCCTGTATCGCCTGGGATTCAAATTTGCTATAGTGGATACTTTCAACAGTCACGGTATTTCCCATGGTATTATTCTTATTATAATCTTCTACAATTTCTTTCAAAACCACATTTCTGGGATCCTCAGCAGATTCGGGATTTAAGAAAATCCAGAAGATAAGATCTGTTCCACCATTTGCTTCATTTTCTGTTTTAGCAGAAGTTTCTGCTCCGGTGCCTGTCTGATCTTCCTGTGCAGGATTTTTCTTTGTCTCCTGCCCGCATGCCATTAGTCCTGTAGTGAGAACCAGTGCTGCAATCACGCTCATTGCTTTCTTCATCTTCATATTCTTCTTCTCCTTTATAATATAAATTTTTATACTCGATCAACCCTTGACCGCCCCCGCTGCCATTCCGTCTACAAATTTCTTCTGAAGACAGACAAATAAAATAATAATTGGAATTATGGTAATCATCACAGCTGACAATAATTCCCCCCACTGCACACCGTATTGTGTAATATAGGAATATAAACCAACGGATACCGTCCTTAGTTCCTCTTTTGTTACAAAGGTAAAGGATACCAGGAAGTCATTCCACACATAGACCGCTGTAAGCAATGCACTGGATACAATGCCAGGCTGTGAAATCGGAACTACAATCCGGTAAAACGTCCGCAGTCTTGAACACCCGTCAATCAATGCCGCTTCTTCGATTGCTTCCGGTGTGGATTCAAAAAATCCTTTTAATATCCAGGTAAGCATGGGAGTTCTCCAGGCTGTATACACCAGTACCAGCATAAACCTCGTATTATAAATACCGATTTTTACAGCAATTATATAAAGGGGTATTAACAGGGCTACTGCCGGAACCATGCTGGTCATCAGAATGGCAAACATAAACTGTTCTTTATGTCTGATGTGAAATCTCGCAAGTGCATAGGCTGCATGCCCCGCAATTATGGTAGAAATAATGACACACAGAAACGTGATTATGCAGCTGTTCTTAAAGTATGTTGAAAAATTTGATAAAAATAAAACTTTATAATAATTTGCCATGTCAATGGCTTCCGGAAAAATAGTTGGCGGAAACCGGCTGATTTCCCCGGTACTTTTTAATGATGTCAGAAATCCCCATAAGATTGGAATTATCATGACAATAATAAATATCCCTAAAATCAGATAGGTCAAAAACAGGGACAGCCTTACCTTTGTCTTTCCTCTCATCTTATCTTCTCCTCTCATTGCCTAATCTTCTTTAGGCGTTTGCAAAACGCCATAAGCCTTGATTTTGCAGGCTTTTTTACTGTTTA
>NZ_JAWYAJ010000245.1:7183-13473 GCF_034124845.1 Robinsoniella sp. | reverse complement strand
CCGGGGATACCATGAGCGGTACGGCGGTCTGCATGCTGAGCGAAATGCTTTAAAAAACTGTCGTGCGGAAGCTTTGGGGGCAGAAATGTATGTGACCCTGGAGCCCTGCTGTCATTACGGAAAAACGCCGCCTTGTACAGAAGCCATTATCAACAGTGGTATTACAAGAGTGGTAATCGGTACACTTGACCCCAATCCTCAAATGTCGGGGAAAGGGGCTGCCATTTTACAAAGAAACAACATCCGTGTAGAAACGGGTGTACTGGAACAGGACTGCAAAGCGCTCATTCGTACATTTGCAAAGTTCATTACAACCGGGAAACCCTATGTAATGATGAAGTACGCCATGACCATGGACGGCAAAATTGCCACTTATACAAAACAGTCGAAATGGATAACCGGAGAAAAAGCAAGGTATCTGGTGCAGGAAACCAGACAGCAATATTCCGCCATTATGGCAGGGGTTAATACGATCATCCAGGATGACCCGCTCTTAACCTGCCGCCTTGAAAATGCTGTAAATCCTGTCCGGATTATCTGTGATACCCATTTGCGTACACCGCTGGATTCCCGAATCGTCCAATCAGCATCTGCCCATTCGGCAGAAACCATAATCGCAACCTGCTGTATCGAGGAAAATAAAAAAATGCAATATCAAAGTAAAGGATGCCGCATTATAGAAACCAGCAGGAAGGAGGGGCACGTGAATCTCAGTGAACTTATGGAAATCCTTGGGGAAATGAATCTGGACAGTGTACTGTTGGAAGGGGGCAGCATTTTAAATTGGAGCGCATTGCACCAGGGGATTGTGGACGGTATCCAGGCATATATTGCACCGAAAATTTTTGGAGGAAGCCTTGCCGTATCTCCTGTGGGAGGTATGGGCGTTGCGCTGCCGGATGAGGCATTTCAGCTTACGGACACCCGGTTTTTACCGGTTGGCGATGACTTTTTGATGGAAAGTGAGGTGGTCTACCCATGTTTACAGGAATCATAGAGGAAACCGGGAGGATTTCAGCCATTTTGCGAAATGGAAATTCCATTCGGCTGACGGTTCATGCAAACAAAATTTTACAGGATATTAAAACAGGAGACAGTATTGCCGTCAATGGAATCTGTCTCACGGCAACAGGCTTTACGGCATCTACATTTACGGCGGATGTGATGCACGAGACCATAGCGCGCACTGCTCTGTCACACTTACGGCACGGAAGCATTGTGAATCTGGAAAGAGCCCTGTCCGTGAATGGGCGGTTTGGAGGACATTTTGTTACCGGACATATTGACGGAACAGGAACTATCATCAAAATGGAAAGGGACGCATCTGCCGAGTGGTATACCGTCAAAACAACTTCCAAAATCATGAGGTATATCGTTGAAAAAGGTTCTATTGCAATGGACGGCATCAGCCTGACCGTGGCAAAGACAGACAGCGCGTGTTTCTGTGTATCCGTTATTCCCCACACCATGGAACATACGGCACTGGCATCGAAAGGGTTACATGATACCGTGAACCTGGAAAATGATTACATAGGAAAATATATTGAAAAATTCATCCTGGGAGGAAAAGAAAATTCCTCAGATTTAACCAGGGAACTGCTTGAAAAATATGGATATTAGAGCTAAATACTGTTTAAAACCCGCTCACAGGAGGAAAGAAAATGAAATTTGATTCTGTAAAGGAAGCGTTAAGTACACTGCAGGCCGGTAAAATAATACTGGTTATGGACGATTGGGACAGAGAAAATGAAGGAGATTTAATCTGTGCTGCAGAATATGCAACCACGGAAAATGTAAACTTTATGGCAAGCTTTGCAAAGGGATTAATCTGTATGCCCATGAGCCGGCAACTGGGGGATAAACTGTGCCTGCCCCCTATGGCTGAAACAAATAATGACAATCATGAAACAGCATTTACCGTTTCGATTGATTACAAAGACACCACAACAGGCATCTCAGCCGCAGAAAGAGGAATGACGGCACGCATGAGTGTCACAGATGACGTTCTGGCAACTGATTTCCGACGGCCGGGCCATATGTTCCCTCTGATTGCAAAGGATAACGGGGTGTTGGAAAGAAACGGACATACGGAAGCAACCGTAGATCTGATGCGGCTGGCGGGATTAAAAGAATGCGGCTTATGCTGTGAAATTATGAATGAAGACGGGAGTATGATGCGCGCCCATGACCTGCTGGAATTTTCAAAACAGTACCAGATTCCCTGCATCACTATAAAAGATTTACAGGAATACCGGAAAATCAATGAAAAATTGACAGAGTGCGTATCCATTACCAAAATGCCAACCCGATATGGTAATTTTATGGCACATTGTTATATCAATAAATTGAATCATGAGCATCACATTGCCTTAGTCATGGGGAATATTGCCAAGGAAAGAGACGTTCTGTGCAGAGTCCATTCTGAATGTCTCACAGGGGATGTATTCGGTTCCTTAAGATGCGACTGCGGGCAGCAGCTTGATGCCGCCATGAAAATGATTGCAGATCATGGAAAAGGGGTACTGTTGTACATGCGTCAGGAAGGACGGGGAATCGGATTGGTTAATAAACTGAAAGCTTACCATTTGCAGGATGGCGGCATGGATACCTTAGACGCTAATCTTGCATTAGGATTTCAGGGGGATCTGCGGGAGTACTACATGGGAGCACAGATTCTGCGGGATTTAGGCATTCAATCCCTTCGTCTGCTGACAAACAATCCGGATAAGGTGTACCAATTAGAAGATTATGGGATAGAAATCACAAAACGCATACCAATTGAAATCGAAGCAACACCTTACGATCGGCTTTACTTAAAAACAAAACAAACCCGTATGGGACATTTATTAAACTTATCAGAAAGCAAATTATAACAACATCCAGAGGAGGAGAAAAAATGAGAATCTATGAAGGAAATTTAGCAGCAGAAAATATAAGGGTAGGAATTGTTACCGCACGGTTTAATGAGTTTATAACATCGAAATTATTGTCGGGTGCCATTGACTGCCTGAAACGTGAAAATGTAAAAGAGGATCAAATTGAAGTCGCATGGGTTCCGGGGGCATTTGAAATACCTCTGATTGCCTCTAAAATGGCGCATAGCAAAAAGTATGACGCTGTTATATGCCTGGGCGCAGTGATTCGCGGAAGTACCAGCCACTATGACTATGTGTGCAGCGAAGTCTCAAAGGGAGTAGCTCAGGCAGGTATTTCAAGCGGTATTCCGGTAATGTTTGGCGTATTAACAACAGACAATATAGAACAGGCAATCGAAAGGGCCGGAAGCAAAGCCGGAAATAAAGGATTTGAATGTGCCCAGGGAGCCATTGAAATGGTTAACTTAGTACGTTCTCTTGAAAGAAATTAAAAGATATTGTAAACCTCCTTTGGAACAGGAAAACGGGATATATTTTTTCGTGAACATGTGTTAAAATTACAATACTAGAGTTGCATCCGGGCTGTCACTATCATTACTGGTCGGCTGCAGCACCAGAACGTGTTTGAAACTGCGTTCTGTCACATGTGCGTTCCATTTATATGGGAGATTTATCCCCAATGAAGAACGCATAGCGGGCTATGTAACCTGGCAATCTCTAAATACATCAGGAGGAGTGTGAAATGTATTATTTTACAAAAGTGCAATCGCCATTGGGTATGCTGACTATTGCCTGTGATGGAGAAAATATTACAGGACTGTGGATCGAAGGGCAAAAATATTATTTGGGTTCCGTTTCAAAGGAAATGATAAAGAAAGATGATCTCCCGGTATTTCAAAATGTAAGAGAATGGTTAAACGGGTATTTTGCTGGAGAGAAGCCGGAGATTTCCAAGCTGCCTTTGCGCCCGGCGGGGGGGAAGTTCAGACAGGATGTCTGGGAAATCTTATGTGAAATTCCATATGGGGAAGTAGTTACTTATGGCTCCATTGCCAGTAAAGTGGCTGAGAAAATGGGCAGAGACAGGATGTCCAGCCAGGCAGTGGGCGGTGCTGTGGGTCACAACCCAATTTCTATCATCATCCCCTGTCATCGGGTGGTTGGAACAAAGGGCAGCCTGACCGGTTATGCAGGCGGTATCCCGTTAAAAATAAAACTGCTGGAACATGAAGGCGTGGATATGTCCCATCTTTTTATACCGAAAAAAGGAACCGCACTTTAATGAGGCGTTGGTAAATAGAGAAGCAAGAGAGTATATGAACTGTCATATGCTCTTTTTGTTTGGAAAAAATTCCCCTTGACACCTTCACTACTAAGTGTTACGATATAGAAGTACTAAGTATTACTGCATACAAGTCATACCAAGTAGGAAGGAGCGTACCAATTGGAAAATTTAACAGAAATACTAAAGGGTGTGCTGGAAGGTTGTGTGCTGGAAATTATCAGCCGCAGGGAAACTTATGGCTACGAAATTACCAGGCACCTGAATGCACTGGGCTTTACAGATGTAGTGGAAGGTACGGTGTATACCATATTAATACGGCTGGAAAAAAACAAATTAGTTGAAATAACAAAAAAACCATCTGACATGGGACCACCAAGAAAGTTCTTCACCCTAAACGACAACGGGAGGGAAGAGCTGCGAAAGTTTTGGAATAAATGGGACTTTGTTTCTTCGAAACTCAATCAATTAAGAGAGGAGCAGTGAATATGAAAAAATCTTTTATGGAGCTGATCATAGGCGATCTCAACGAGAAGCGTGCCTGGAGGCAATTTACCAAACGCGTAAACGCCCTGCCGAAGGACTATCGATATACATTCAAAAAAATCCTGCATTATTTTTACAACTTTGGCTATCATCTGGAGATGCTCACGGATCTGTTGGAGTTGTTCGAAGTAAGTGTAGCCGAGGGGAAACTCATTCGCGATGTGGTTGGCAATGACGTGGCATCCTTCTGTGATGAGCTGATCCACGCAAATGCCCAAGACACCGTCAGCCCGCGGGAACGTTTAAATCAGGAGATCCTGGAACACTTTCACAGGGGGGTAAAAGAAGTATGAATATCATCAAAAAAATAATTGGGGACAAAAAAGAGTACCGTGACCAGATGGCAAGGGTTGATGCATTGCCGGAAGACTATCGTTTTGTATATTATAAGATTCAGAACTATATGTGGAGTTTTTCAAGCGGAAGCGGCTTTGATATGTTAAAAACACAGTATGACCTGATTGATCTGTTTGAGGATGGAGCGGCTCATGACAGACACGTTCTGGAAGTAACCGGCGAGGATGTGGCATCTTTTTGTGATGAACTGATGCAGGGAAACAAACTTTGGACAGACCATTTCCGTAAACGCCTGAACCGTAACGTTAATAAAAGGTAAATCCATAAGCAAAACAGAAATCATATCAGGAGGCAGCACCATGGAAAAATCGCAAAGCCGGCATTGGCTTTTCTGTCCGGTCTGTCAGAATAAAACACGGACCATGCTGCGGGAGGATACCACCCTGCAGAATTTTCCTCTCTACTGTCCCAAATGCAGGCAGGAAACAATCATCAATGTTCAAAATAATAAAATAACCGTAATCAAAGAGCCAGACGCTGTGACGCAGAGCCGATAACCTTGAGAAATATCTCATGGGTTATCGGCTTTTTTTACACTGTTTTCTTATCAAAAGGAGGAACATCAATGAAAACAAATATTATTGAAGTAGAGAATCTGAAAAAAAGCTTTGGGACACTGGAGGTTCTAAAAGGTGTGGACTTTACCGTGGAACAGGGATCGGTTTTTGCTCTCTTAGGATCTAACGGTGCTGGGAAGACCACCGTTGTTAAAATTCTCGCAACCCTGCTCCGTGCGGACAGCGGAAGCGCCACAATCTGCGGATTTGACGTAAAAAAGAAGAGCCAACAGGTAAAAGAATGTATCAGCCTGACCGGTCAGTTTGCTGCTGTTGACGAAGTCCTTACCGGAAGGGAAAACCTTATTTTAATCGCCAGACTCCGCCATCTCAGAAATCCTGATAAAACCGCGGATAATCTGCTATCGCATTTTGAATTGACTGAGGCTGGCAGCCGTCGTGTCAGCACTTACTCTGGCGGAATGCGCCGCCGGTTAGACATTTCCATGAGTCTCATCGGAGACCCCCGGATCGTATTTCTCGATGAACCTACGACAGGTCTTGACCCCGAAGCCAGGCTCAGCGTGTGGAAAGAGATTAAACAGCTTTCAGAAAAAGGCAAAACAGTATTCCTGACCACCCAGTATCTGGAAGAAGCAGAGCAGTTAGCCGATCACATAGCCATTCTCCATGAGGGGAAGATTATCGCAAACGGAACCCTTGCCCAGCTGA
>NZ_JAWYAJ010000245.1:4752-7173 GCF_034124845.1 Robinsoniella sp. | reverse complement strand
AAAGCGCTTGCCCTCTGCGAAAGTGGAATATGTAGAAAAGCAGCCCACGCTGGAAGAAATATTTCTGGCTATCATAGGTAAAAAGGAGGAGAATTAAATGAAAACCACCAAAAAGCATTTTTTTACAGATATCAGGATTATGCTTGGACGCTCCATGAAGCATATTTTAAGAAGTATAGACACCATTATCACCGTTTGCCTCACCCCTATTGCAATGATGTTGTTGTTCGTATATGTCTTTGGGGGTGCAATGGGCAGCGGCATGAGTACGGAAGAATATGTAACTTATTCCCTGCCCGGTATTCTGCTCATAGCAATTGCCAGTGCATCTGCCTACACGGCTCTGCGCATATTTGAGGATATCAGAACCGGTTTTTTCGACCGGCTGAACTCTATGCCTATTGCTACATCTTCAGCATTGTGGGCACATGTTCTGACATCTCTTATATCCAATGCCCTGTCACTGGCCATCATTCTTGCTGTGGCATTTCTCATGGGGTTCCGTTCTCCGGCAGGCATCGTAAACTGGCTGGGTGCAGCGGGCATTCTTACATTTTTTACCTTGGCGCTGACCTGGGTTGCCGTCATTGCGGGGCTCAAAGCCAGAACAGCGGACGGTGCGGGGGCTTTTGCATATCCCCTTATCTTTCTTCCGTTTATCAGCTCTGCTTTTCTGTCAACAGAAACCATGCCCGCCGCAGTACGTTCTTTTGCCCAGAATCAGCCGGTTACCGCTATTGTAGACAGCATCCGTGCCCTGTTGGCGAACCAGCCGGTTGGCGGTGAAATCTGGACCGCCCTGGCATGGTGCACAGGCATTCTTCTAATCGCTTATATCCTGGCTATGCGGGCATATAAGAACAGGCGGGCCTGAGCAAAACTGGAGCCATTGATCACAAACAGGCACAGGATGCTCTGATTTTCGGATAAGAAGCGGTAAATCCTTTGCGTATTTGCATATTTGCATATAAGAAAAGATGAATTCACAGTATGATTCCTACCAGGATAGCGGTATAATAGAAACAACGTTGTTACCTTTATTATAATGGGGAGGAATACCAGTGGAAAAAAGCAATGATTATTTAAATAGATTGTCATTATTAACCGGAACAGGATTTTTCATCTCGAAAAATGATATGGTGGAAGCGTGTGGGAAAAACAGTGGTATGAATCCAATTGCTTTTAGTGAGAATTTACGGGGAAAATTATTAAATATGGCAGATGCCGGAAATGCTCCTGTTCTGTATCAGGATGGGTATCAGATCCTATGGGGATGCGTAAAGCAAAAGGAGCGGTACATTTTAATCGGACCTATGAGTATGAAAAACCTGACCCGGCTGGAATTGCATCATTACTACCGGGATTATGGCATACATACAGGAACAGAAAAAACGCTCCCGGTCTTTACCCTGTCACAGGCACTGGCAGCGGTGCAGATGGCTTCCGTAGAATCCCCGGTTATTACCTGTTCACAGGAAACATTAATTCGAGATAATCATTTGGCGCAGGGATTGCAGGATGGTGTGGAAGAAGAGATCCTTCGGTTTCAGATAGAGGAAGATACCGCCGGTATTTATCATCATACTTATCAGGAAGAACGGCATTTATTAGCGTGTGTCCGGGAGGGACGGGCAGAGGATGCACTAAAATACAATATGGTAATTGACGAAGGAACGGGACGACTGTCAAAAAGGGAAGTGAATCATTGGAAAAAAGTGGTGATCGTAGCCATTACGCTGTGTACCAGAGCGGCGATTGAGGGCGGCGTTTCACCGGCGGCTGCCTATCAGCTGAGTGACTTTTATATACAGAAATGTGATGAATATGACAACGTTCCGGCACTGGTGGAATGTAGAAATCATGTGGTAAAACAACTGACAGAGCAGGTAAAGAAAAGAAATGAAGGCCGGGGCAGCTCTAATTATGTGGATCAGTGCAAAGACTATATAAGCAAGCATTATAAGGAAAAAATATATCTGAATGATCTGGCAGATGCCCTGGGTCTCAGCAGTACTTATCTGTCACGGCTTTTTTCGAAAGAAACAGGAATGAGGCTTCAGGATTATATCAACTGGTTTAAAGTTGAACGGGCAGCAAATCAGTACGGTATCGGCATACTTGAAAGTCCTGGAGGAAACCGTGAGACGGCTGGACGGTAAATTTCACCGCGTATTTTTATCGCATCATGTAATGGAAACGGATGCAATGATTCTGAAAAATATGATTGACGTCTGCAGAGACGTGCTTGCGGGCAGTGCCGATGATTTACCCTTTGCATTTATGGGAAACCAGGCGTGGATAGCCAAGAAATGTAATGAACGTTTTGAAAGAGCAGATGGAAAAAGCGGGAATCTGATTTACAGTAAGGCGAAACTGTAAGTATAAAACTATAGCAATATTCAAACATAATGCCACCAAGGA
>NZ_JAWYAJ010000245.1:0-4742 GCF_034124845.1 Robinsoniella sp. | reverse complement strand
ACCGTACAAGGCGGAGGAATGAGTCGATGTGGACATCGACGATTGAAGACAACGCAGGTATGTGCATATCTGGTTTGCATAACTGTGGCAGTAATTTTTAAAAGTGCTATAAGAAAGAATGAGGTGTATAAAATGATTCAGGCAGCAGATATATTTCAGTCAGGTATGGTGATTCAGCGAAGAAAACCATTTCACATATGGGGCACTGCAGATGCAGGGCGTCAAATCGTGATCGAGACACCCTGGAATAAAAGTACCGTAAATGTTGATGACAGCGGATATTGGCATGGAGAATTACCTGCTATGGAAGCAGCAGAAAAGATAGAAATCAGAATTTATAATGAAAAAGAAACTGTTTCTTATACCGATGTCGCAGTTGGCGAAGTCTGGATCGCCGGCGGACAGTCCAATATGGAATTCCATATGCGATATGAAAAGCATTTAGCACAGGAAAAGCCAATATGCCAAAACAGCAGAATACGGTTTTATGACGTACCGGAAATAGCTTATAAGGGACAGGAAAAGGACTTTGACTATAGCAGAATGGGGTTTTGGAGAAAAGCAACAGAAGCAGATATTGAATATTTTTCCGGTGTTGGCTACTACTTTGAAAAAGAGCTGGAGCAAAAGCTGAATGTACCGGTGGGTATCATTGGATGCAATTGGGGCGGAACCAGCGCGTCCTCCTGGATGACCAGAACAAGTCTGGAGCAGACAGGAAAACCCTGGATAGATGACTTTGAAAGCAGAATGGCAGGACTGGATCCGGATATTTACATGGCGGAGCAAAAGAAACGTTCCATGAATTCCAGAGGAAATCCTTTTGCGGATGTCCTTACAGAATTTTTACTTTCCGGTACCCCTGCTCCGGATGAAATCCAGAGATTTATCAAGCAGATGGATATACCGGAAGACGTATCGGATGTCCTGCCGCCCCAGGCATTTCCGGAAAGTCTCTATGAGCATATGGTGAAGATTATCGCCCCTTACAGTATACGGGGGATTCTCTGGTATCAGGGTGAAAGCGATGATGTATTGGGGTGTCAATATCTCTATGAAAATATGCTTAAGGGTCTGATCGGGGACTGGCGGATTCTATGGAACGATCAGACATTACCATTTTTGGTGGTACAGCTGCCTGGGTGGGAAGGCTGGATAACAACAAAAGGCTCTGACTTTCCAATGCTGCGTCATTGCCAGGAATTAGTTGCAAACCAGGATGACCATGTACATTTATGCTCTATTTCAGATGCGGGGGAACAGTATGATATCCATCCCAAGAACAAAAAAGTGGTTGGACACCGATTAGCTCTGCTGGCACTGGGGCATGTGTATGAGCAGGCTGTCCTATGTGATGCACCTGCTGTAGAAAATGTTCACAGAAATGCAGACTTGATTACGGTATCTTTTAAACATGCGGATGGCGGTCTGCTCGTAGATGGAACAGAGATTGAAGCATTGGAAGTATATAGCGAAGAAGCAGCAATTCCTTTTAAAGTGCAAGTATCCGGAGAAAAGCTGCTGATCCGGTTGTTAAATGAAGAGCTGAATGACATCCAGATATCTTTTGCCTGGAAGCAATATTATCATGTGAATCTTTACAATCAGAACGGGATTCCGGCGATTCCATTTCAGTTAAAAGTTCCGGATAAGTAAGTCATGATGCCCTGTATTTTTAATGAAAGGAGGAAAATATGTTCCCGGAAAATTTTTTATGGGGAGGCGCAATTGCTGCAAACCAATGTGAAGGCGCTTACCTGGAGGATGGAAAAGGACTTTCCATACAGGATGTGATGCCTAAGGGAATCAAAGGTCCCCGGACCGAGAGACCCACTGAAGACAATTTAAAACTGGTGGGCATAGATTTTTATCACAGATATAAAGAAGATATAAAGCTATTAGCAGAAATGGGGTTTCAAGTATTCCGAATCTCCATAGCATGGAGCAGGATTTTCCCACAGGGTGATGAGGAAACGCCAAATGAAGCAGGTCTTCAGTTCTACGACGACCTGCTGGATGAATGCAGGAAATATGGCATAGAGCCCCTTGTTACCATTTCACATTATGAGACACCGCTTCATTTGGCTGAGACTTATGACGGATGGCTGGACCGGCGGATGATTGGTTTCTATGAACGCTATGTAAGAACTATTTTTACCCGTTACAGAGAAAAAGTGAAGTACTGGCTTACATTTAATGAGATTAATTCCATACTTAATTCACCATTTATGAGCGGTGCCATTAACACCCCTAAAGAAGAGCTGGAAGAATCACAGCTGTATCAGGCAATCCACCACGAATTAGTAGCAAGCGCACTGGCGACTAAAATCGGGCATGAAATTAATCCGTACTTTCAGATTGGATGTATGATATTGAGTATGCCCGTCTATCCGCTGACACCGGATCCTAAGGATGTGATCTGTTCTATGGAAGAGGAACATAAGCATTCCATGTTTACCGATGTCCATGTCCGGGGCGAATATCCGGGTTATATGAAGCGTTATCTGAAGGAACATGGCATTAAAATTGATATTGCCAAAGAAGACAGGGATATTTTGAAAAATACAGTGGATTTTATATCCTTCAGTTACTATGTAAGTGTCTGTGCAACGGCGAATGCGTGCAAAAATGTCCGCGGTGAAGGTAATCTGCTGGGCGGGGTTATGAATCCTACTCTGAAATCCAGCGAATGGGGCTGGCAGATTGATCCCATAGGACTTCGCTATGTGTTTGAATCAATATTGGGATAAATACCAGAAGCCTTTGTTTATCGCAGAAAACGGATTAGGAGCCCTGGATCACCTGGTGCCAGACAGTGCAGGAAATCCTACCGTTGCAGATGATTACCGGATCGCTTATCTGAAGGAACATCTTCTGCAGGTGGCGGAAGCGGTCAAAGACGGGGTAGAAGTCATGGGTTATACCACCTGGGGATGCATCGACCTGGTCAGTGCATCAACAGCGGAATTGAAAAAACGTTATGGCTTTATCTATGTTGACCGAAACGATGACGGCAGCGGAACATTAGAACGGTATAAAAAGAAAAGTTTCTATTGGTATCGGGATGTGATTGCAAGCAACGGACGGTCTTTAAGATGTTGCAGCGGGGAGGCGAAGCATGAAATATTTAGCGATTGATATCGGCGGCACGTATACAAAATATGCAGTTATGGATGAGGACTGTCATTTTTTTTACAAGGATAAAGTCCCAACCAGACAGGAATCCCTAGAAGACTTCATTGAGATGCTGACGAATATTTACGAACAGAATAAAACGGACATACAGGGAATTGCACTTAGTACCGCGGGTATGATTGACAGTGAAACGGGATTTATGTATAACGGTGGTTCCATTTTCTGTATTTCCAATATCAACATTGTGGAAATACTGGAAAACTGCTGCCGGGTTCCGGTTACGGTAGAAAATGATGCAAAATGTGCTGCTTTGGCGGAGGTATGGAAGGGCTGTCTAAGTGATTGCAATAATGCAATTGCAGTGATCTGCGGCACGGCAGTAGGCGGTGCTGTAATCTGCAACCGTAAAGTGGTAAGAGGAAAGCATTTTATGGCGGGAGAGTTCAGCTACATTTTGACAGATGGAAGAGATGCGTTTAATCAGGACAAGATCCTGGCAGAGTCAGGGGGCGTTCCTGCATTATTACATATGGTATCCGGGAAAAAAGGAATACCGGTAGCCGAATTGGATGGCGAAAAAGTATTTTCTATGGCAAACTGCGGGGATGAAGAGACTCTTTGGTGCATTCGCAGCTTTGCCAATTGTCTGGCGGTTCAGATTACAAACTGTCAGTTTATCTTTGATCCTGAACGAATTGCCATTGGCGGCGGAATTAGCGCCCAGCCGTTGTTTCTGCAGATAATGCGGGAAGAATTAAAAAAATTAAATGGCGTTTATCCCCATGCGGTCCCCATTCCGGAAGTCACTTCCTGTGAGTTCTTTAATGATTCGAACCTGATTGGGGCATTATACGTTCATTTAAAAGCAAAAGAAGAAAAAATAAATATGGACAAGGTGAAAGAATTCATGAACCTCCTAAAGAATCGAAGAGAGGGACAATATTTAAAAGAACTTTTCATCGGATAGGAGCGAAAATGATTCGAAAATACCCAAATTTATGTAACTCTATCACAATAGGCAATGTTACGTTCCGCAACAGAATGTTTTCCGCACCCATGGGTGGGACTGACATTACAAATGATGGCTGTATCGGGTCAAAATCAACCGCATTTTATGAGCTTCGTGCAAAGGGCGGGGCAGCGGGAGTAACCGTGAGCGAGTGCATGGTTCACCCTGAAACAGACGGTTCCCATGCATATCATTTGGATACCGCTATTTTAAATTCTCTTGCATCTGCTACCTATACGGCAGATGCAATCCGGCGTCATGGTGCCATGCCAAGCCTTGAATTATCCCATTCGGGAATGTATGCCGGAACATATATGACAGACAAGGATAAACAGCATTCCATGAACCAGTGGGGGCCATCTGCTGCATTACGTTCTGACGGTGTGGAAGTAAAAAAACTGACGAAAGAAATGATTTCCAGCATCGTGGAAGCCTATGGAAAGACTGCGGCAGTGGCAAAACGGGCAGGGTTCGAAATGCTCATGATCCACGGCGGGCATGGCTGGCTTTTAAATTAGTTTCTTTCACCGTATTTCAACAAACAGGAAGATGAATATGGTGGCTCCCTGAACAACAGATGCCGGCTTGCAATAGAAGT
>NZ_JAWYAJ010000244.1:0-8127 GCF_034124845.1 Robinsoniella sp. | reverse complement strand
AGCTCTGCGTTGTTCCCCAGATTCTTTTAAATGATGCCGTTACCATTCCTGGCATCACGATCCCACAGGTTCCCATTATTAAAGGCGATGCCAAAAGCTTATCCATTGCAGCTGCCAGTGTTATCGCCAAAGTAACCAGGGACCGGCTCATGAAAGAATATGATGCCGTAATGCCGGAATATGGCTTTGCTTCCCATAAAGGATATGGCTCAGCCACCCATATTGCCGCAATAAAAGAATACGGTCCATCCGCAATACATAGAACTACCTTTATCAAAAATTTTATCTGACAGGAGATTCTGATTGAATAAACGTGCTATCGGTACCATAGAGGAAGACAAAGCCGCTGCTTATTTACAAGAGCAGGGCTTTCTCTTATTAGAACGCAATTACAGATGCAGAATAGGAGAGATAGATATCATCGCCGCCGATGGTTCCTATCTTGTTTTTGTAGAAGTAAAGTTTCGAAAAGATGGTGGAAGAGGTTCCTCGCTGGAAGCGGTCAATTATCGAAAACAGGCTGTAATCTGCAAGGTTGCCCGCCACTATCTTATGACCCGCCGCAAAGGGGAAGATACCCCCTGCCGCTTTGATGTGGTTGGTATCGACAACCAGAAGATCACGCTGGTCAAAGATGCTTTTCCTTTCCATCTCTCTTAAATTATTAAATAAGAACAACATTATGAATTTGGAGCTATTATACCGTGAAATGGGGCGTGCAGACAGCAGAAATGAATCTTCAATCACGCTCTTAAAAAGGAGGATCATCAATATGAATATTAATAGAGTCAGCGGACACGAGGTTTGTGCAGTCAAAAATGAAGCTGCTGTACCATATCTGTCTTTTCCCATGCTGGAGGATACCGGCATCATCATCCATGGTTTCTCTACCCGTCTCGGCGGGGTCAGCAGGGATCATCTCACCAGTATGAATCTCAGCTTCCAAAGAGGGGATGAGGAAGCAAACGTTCGTGAAAATTTCCGCCGTATCGGAGAATCTATCGGCTTTTCCTGTGAAAACCTGGTATTTTCCGATCAGACCCATACCACTAACGTCAGAGTCACAACCGAAGAGGACCGTGGAAAGGGATTTGTAAAGCAAAGAGATTACAGCGATATTGACGGCATGGTTACCAATGTGCCGGGGCTGGTTCTGTCCACTTTTTACGCAGATTGTGTTCCCCTTTTCTTCGTGGACCCGGTTAAAAAGGCAATCGGACTGTCTCATTCCGGCTGGAAAGGAACTGTAGGTAAAATAGGCAGGGTAACCGTTGAAAAAATGACTGCGGAATATGGTTCAGATCCCAAAGACATCCTGGCTGCAATCGGCCCTTCCATCTGCCAGGATTGCTATGAAGTCAGCGAAGATGTTATTTTGCAGTTCCGGAAAAATTATGATGCCTCTCTATGGGATACCTTATTCTACAAAAAACCAAACAGCAAATACCAGTTAAACCTCTGGAAAGCAAATGAAGCCGTATTTCTGGAAGCCGGCATCCAAAAAGACCACATCCGCATAACCGATATCTGCACCTGCTGTAACCCGGATATCCTGTATTCACACCGGGCTTCCCAGGGAAAGAGGGGAAATCTTGCCGCTTTTCTGGCTCTTAAGACTGTACCGTAACAGTTGCCCCCACCTATGTTTGTTACAAAAATGTAAGGTTAAAAACCAAAATGTAAGGTAAATCCATAGCACCAGCCACCTTCATCTTTTATAATAGAGTCAAATGAAAAACACATTAACTTTTACATAAAGAAGGAGGGTTATAATGAAAAATTTACTTCTCACTGCGCTAAGTGCGACATTTGGATTTATCGGATTTTTATGGGTAGCATCAAAAGGACTGCATATCCTGCTGTACCTGATTGATCAAAAGATTGTTCGTTAACAACTTGAAATATGTATCATATAATTTAAAAACATACAGTCCTGCCGTGAATTCGGCAAATGTTATTATGCTTGGCTGCGTATTACCCATGTTCAGCTTTCATAACAAATGAAAGCAGGTAAGCCGAATTTGATATTAAATGGCAGCAGTACTTACCTAATAAAATAAGCAAAAAAATAAAAATGGCATTTTACAGCCATTTTTATTTTTTTAGAACGCTTAATTTAAACTTACTTATGAATAGTTCTTAATTTAGTTTTCTTTATTTGCCTTTGTTATACTTTTCCAGTAACTCATGAATCTTATCTGTTGGGGACTGTACTCGGCTGATGGAAACATCATGATTCAGGGAATCAATGATACTTGCCAAAAACTTTGTCATATCCGCTTCTTCATAATAAGGACGATCCAGAAGTTCCGGTACACGGTAGTTCAGGTTTGTTGTGATGACTTTTTCAATATATCCCTTTTCATAATACTCATCAAATTCCTGCAGGCCATCTGTGAAAAGACCAAATGTTGTACATACGAATACTCTTTTCGCCTGGCGTTCTTTCAGCTGCTTTGCCACATCCAGCATGCTTCCGCCGGAAGAGATCATATCATCAATTACGATAACATCTTTCCCTTTTACGGAATCTCCCAGAAATTCATGGGCAACAATCGGGTTTTTGCCATTGATAATGGTAGAGTAGTCACGGCGTTTGTAGAACATCCCCATGTCCACACCCAGGATATTAGAGAAGTATACGGCTCTGCTCATTGCACCTTCATCCGGGCTGATTATCATTAAATGGTCATTGTCTATGATTAAATCGGGTGTAGACTTAATCATTGCTTTTAAGAACTGGTAAGTGGGCATAAAGCTGTCAAATCCACTTAACGGAACAGCGTTTTGTACTCTTGGATCATGGGCGTCAAAAGTGAGAATATTGGTAACTCCCATATTGATTAACTCCTGTAAAGCAAGAGCGCAGTCCAAAGATTCGCGATTGGAACGCTTATGCTGTCTTCCTTCGTATAAAAACGGCATTACAACATTAATTCGTCTTGCTTTTCCGGTAGCAGCAGAAATGATACGTTTTAAATCCTGAAAATGATCATCCGGAGACATATGGTTTTCATAACCGCATACAGAATAGGTCAGACTGTAATTGCATACATCAACCATAATAAATAAGTCGGTTCCACGGATGGAAGATTTAATCATTCCTTTAGCTTCTCCGGTACCAAATCTCGGGCATTCGCAGTCAACCAGATACGTGTCCTGGCAGTATCCCTGGAAAGCGATGCTGTCTTTTTGATGGGTTGGGGAAGTGTGGCGGAATTCTACCAGATACTGATCCACGACTTTTGCAAAATCGCGGCAGCCTTCCAGCGGAATTATTTTCAGTGGTGCCACAGGCAGTGATTTACATAATGGTTCTAAATTTGGCATAAATTAACCTCCAAAAAATACGTATAATTGAAATTATTACATATACTTATATTATATCTTTATAAATACCACTCTATTTATATCATTTTGAGTTGTCTCCGTCAAGATAATTGTCGTATAAAAGAAAAAACAAGCATTTTTTGTATAAAAATAAGAGTGAACTGTACCAATCTGAAAATCAAGCGTTGCATTTTAGATTTGAATTTAGTATTATATAGGAAACAAAGGAGTAAAGATTACATTATGAAAAGAACAAAACATATCATCGGCCGTGTTCTTACCGGAAGCATTGCAGAAGAGCTGGAGCTTGAGCCTGGCGATGTTCTGGTATCTATAAATGGTAAAATCATTGAAGATGTATTTGATTATCATTATCTCATCAACGAAGAATACCTTGAGTTATTGGTTGAAAAAAGCAATGGTGAAGAATGGGAACTGGAGATTGAAAAAGAATTTGAAGAAGATCTGGGCATTGAATTTGAAAATGGATTAATGGATGAGTACCGTTCCTGCCGCAACAAATGCATTTTCTGCTTTATCGACCAGATGCCAAAAAACATGCGTGAAACCCTCTATTTTAAGGATGACGACTCCAGGCTGTCTTTTCTTCAGGGAAATTACGTGACACTAACGAATATGAGTGACCATGATATCCAGCGTATAATCACCTATAAACTTGCACCCATTAACGTATCCTTCCATACCATGAACCCTGCACTGCGCTGTCAAATGCTGAATAACCGTTTTGCGGGTGAAGCGCTGAAGAAAGTGGACAGCCTCTATGAAGCCGGGATTGAAATGAACGGACAGATTGTACTGTGCAAAGATATCAATGACAAAGAGGAACTGGAATTTACCATTGGGGAACTTACAAAGTATATCCCCCATTTAAAAAGTGTGTCTGTGGTTCCGGTGGGAATGACCCAGTACCGGGATGATTTATACGACTTAAAACCATTTACAAGAAAAGACGCCAAAGAAGTGCTGAACTGTATACACCGCTGGCAAAAGGAGTTATCTGCCAAATACGGGACGCACTTTATTCATGCCGGAGATGAATGGTACATTCTTGCCGGAGAAGAGATGCCTGCTGAAGAAACCTATGACGGGTACCTGCAGTTAGAAAATGGCGTAGGAATGACAAGGCTTCTGTTAAATGAAGTAGAAGAGGAGTGTCAGAAACTTACCGGAGATGACAGAAAAAGAGAACTTTCCATTGCTACCGGCGTGCTGGCTTATCCCTATATAAAAGACTTAGCTGAAAAAGTCTGCCATAAATATCCGGGCATCCATGCATCCGTATATGAAATTAAAAATAATTTCTTTGGTGAGCGGATTACCGTTGCAGGGCTTTTAACAGGAAGAGACATTATTTCCCAGTTAAAAGGGAAAGAACTTGGAGAACGTCTCCTGCTTTCCAGTAACGTCTTAAGAAGCGGCGAAGACGTCTTTTTGGACGATGTAACGGTCTCTGAAATGGAAATTGCTTTACAAACGAAGGTAAGTATTGTAAAATCAAGCGGTCGGGCTTTTGTCGAAGCCTTGGTGTGTGTATGAAAATAATTTTAAAATACACACAAGCGTGATGAAAAAACTAGTGCCGCCCGGCGCAGATAGAGGGTGCTGTATAGTGGCGTATTTGCGCCGGGAGGCACTAGGAAGAATAAAAGACACATGAGGTGAAAATATATGAGTAAACCAATCGTAGCAATCGTAGGAAGGCCAAACGTAGGAAAATCCACTTTGTTTAATGCCCTGGCTGGAGAAAATATCTCTATTGTAAAAGATACACCGGGCGTTACAAGAGACCGTATCTACGCAGACGTAGAATGGCTGAATATCAATTTTACACTAATTGATACCGGCGGTATTGAACCGGACAGCAAAGATATCATATTAGCGCAGATGAGAGAGCAGGCACAAATCGCAATCGACACAGCAGACGTCATTGTTTTTATCACAGATGTACGCCAGGGGCTGGTAGATTCCGATGCCAAAGTAGCAGACATGCTTCGCCGTTCCCAAAAACCAGTGGTTCTGGTCGTAAATAAAGTAGATAATTTTGACCGTTTAATGCCGGATGTATATGAATTTTATAACCTGGGGATCGGTGATCCCGTTCCCATCTCAGCTATTTCAAAACTTGGAATCGGCGATATGCTGGATGAAGTTACAAAGCACTTTCATTTGGATGATACCGAAGAGGAAGAGGATGACAGACCGCGTGTAGCCGTTGTTGGAAAGCCCAATGTTGGGAAATCTTCTATTATAAATAAACTCCTGGGCGAAAACCGTGTGATCGTATCAGGCGTGGCCGGAACTACAAGAGATGCCATCGATACTGCAATTACATTTAACGGACAGGAATACGTATTTATTGATACCGCAGGACTTCGGAGAAAAAGTAAGATCAAAGAAGAGCTGGAGCGCTACAGTATCATTCGTACCGTTACCGCAGTAGACCGTGCAGATGTGGTCGTGGTAGTCATCGATGCGGTAGAAGGCGTCACGGAGCAGGATGCTAAAATTGCAGGTATTGCCCATGAACGCGGCAAGGGAGTCATTATCGTTGTAAACAAATGGGATGCCATTGAAAAAGACGATAAAACAATTTACAAGTACACTAACAAAGTAAAAGATACACTTTCCTATATGCCATATGCTGAAATCATGTTCGTTTCCGCTTTGACAGGGCAGAGGCTGAATAAGCTATTTGAAAATATCAATATGGTTATCGAGAATCAGTCCATGCGTATCGCAACCGGTGTCTTAAATGAAATTATGACAGAAGCAGTTGCACTGCAGCAGCCTCCGTCAGATAAAGGAAAACGGCTGAAATTATATTATATTACTCAGGTTGCTGTAAAGCCGCCTACTTTTGTCATTTTTGTGAATGACAAAGAGCTGATGCACTTTTCCTATACCAGATATCTGGAAAACAAGATCCGTGATACATTTGGTTTTAGAGGAACATCCCTTAAATTTATTACACGTGAACGCAAGGAAAAGGAGAAATAATAGGTTATGGAACGTATCATCTGCTTGGTTATCGGATATGTATTTGGTCTTTTTCAGACCAGCTATATTTACGGCAGGATGCATGGCATCGATATTCGTGAACATGGAAGCGGCAATGCCGGAAGTACAAATATGCTGCGGACACTCGGAAAGAAAGCGGGGCTGATTACTTTTGCCGGGGACTGTCTGAAGTGTATTTTGGCAGTCGTGATTATACGCCTGATTTTTGGCAGAACGCATCAGGATATTCTTCCCCTGCTGGTATTTTACGGAGCGGCAGGCACAATTTTAGGACATAATTATCCTTTTTATTTGGGCTTTAAAGGTGGAAAAGGGATTGCCGCAACAGCAGGACTTGTGTTATCATTTAACTGGATTATGGCAATCCTTGGAATTGTTACATTTTTTACAACATTTTTTACAACTCATTTCGTTTCACTTGGTTCCCTTCTTGTTTATGTGGGAATCATGATTGAACTGATTGTACTTGGCCAAACCGGATTTTTCGGCATGGCCCAGCCGCATTTGTATGAGCTGTATGCTATCGGTGCCTTCCTGACCTTTTTAGCGTTCTGGAAGCATCGGGAAAATATCCGCCGTTTGATAAGCGGTACAGAGAATAAGACCTTTTTAAGTAAAAAATAAATCAGTACATAAAAGACAATGGGGGTAATCATATGGTTAAGATAGGCGTTATTGGAGCCGGCAGCTGGGGTACGGCTCTGGCAGTATTGTTGCATAAAAACGGACATGAAGTTACCATCTGGTCTATAATCAAGGAAGAAGTGGATATGCTTTTGGAAAAAAGGCAGCATGAATCCAAACTTCCCGGTGTTGTGATTCCAGATGATATTACGATTACGAATGATTTGAAAGAATCTATGACCGATAAGGATATTCTGGTTCTTGCCGTTCCTTCTCCATTTACGAGAAGTACCTGCAAAATGATGAAAGAATATCTAAATCCCGGTCAGATTGTGATGAATGTAGCAAAGGGAATTGAAGAGAATACACTTTTTACCCTGACCGATATTATGGAAGAAGAACTGCCAGGCGTTGATGCGGCTGTTTTATCCGGACCAAGCCATGCAGAAGAAGTAGGCAGAGGACTTCCAACTACCTGTGTGGTTGGCGCACATTCCAAAAAGACCGCAGAATATCTCCAGAACATTTTTATCAGCCCTGTATTCCGGGTATATACAAGCCCTGACATGCTGGGTATTGAGCTGGGCGGAGCACTTAAAAATGTAATTGCACTGGCTGCTGGTACTGCAGACGGTCTTGGCTATGGCGACAATACAAAAGCCGCATTGATCACCAGAGGGATTGCAGAAATTACCAGGCTTGGCATGAAGATGGGTGGAAAGCCGGAGACATTTTACGGACTGACAGGCATTGGGGATCTCATCGTTACCTGTGCCAGCGTTCACAGCCGAAACCGCAAAGCCGGTTACCTGATTGGAAAAGGCTACACGATGCAGGAAGCCATGGATGAAGTGAAAATGGTTGTGGAAGGCGTCTATTCTGCGAAAGCAGCCATGGGGCTTGCGAAAAAATACGACGTGGAACTGCCGATAATTGAACAGGTTAATAAAGTTTTATTCGAAGGAAAGAATGCTGCCGAAGCAGTTAATGAATTAATGCAGCGTGACAAAAAGCTGGAGCATTCTGATTTGCTTTGGTAAGGAGGATATGAATCATGAATTATTATACGGTAGGCATTGAAGGTATGCCAAGACTTCTGTTAGAAATTGAAGATCCGCTGGGAAATTTCCGTAA
>NZ_JAWYAJ010000243.1:0-9356 GCF_034124845.1 Robinsoniella sp. | reverse complement strand
GGTCAATCAATTCGTTATACTGGTCCGCATCTTCCGGTTTTCCAGTCTGGTCAAGTACCATTTTCGTTACACCCGGATATTGTCCAGGATAAGACTGCAGCATAATTCCATTGCCATAAATCTTCAGGATATTTCCTCTTGCCAGATCTTTCTGCTCAAGCTGTTTACCATCTTTGTCCACCAGTCCCCCTTCAGGAATCGGTGCCGTAAAAAGTGTTCCGTTTTTTGTATCAATAAATATAAAGTTATCCTCGCCATAGGTAAGATACATGGCCGTAATTACGTTTTCTTCCGAATTTTCGGATGATCCCTCTGTTTTTTCTTCCGTAGAATTTGTGGTACTTTCTGTTTTTTGTTCCGTCTGTGCCTCTGACGTCTGTTCTGTTTTACTCACTTTATCTTCAGAATTATTTTTCTTTTTTCCTGTCACCACTACCGCCGCTATAACTGCGATTACAACGAGCACTACGACTCCGGCAATGATATACTTCATGTTTTTATTTTTCATGTTCGTTTTCTCCTTTACTCTGATTATGAACAGTATCAGTTAATATCATACTATATAACATGATATTTATAAAGAAGAATTACAATTTTAACGAAATAAACTTATAAATTCAGAAAATAGGGTATTATTCTTTTCTGCCCATTAACTGGTCAAACATTTCAGCGCAGCGAATTGTCATTTCATGAGGCGCTGTCTTGCTCTGCACCTCACCCCGTCTCACGCAGTCAACCATCTCCTGTATTTCAAAGACAAATCCATTTTCCGTTTGATCCTGAAAGTGCACCGGTTCCTCCTGGTCACGGTATAAGATGCATTCCTGGCCGTAATGTACCAGTGGAACCACGATTTTGCCATCCGTTCCATAAAATACCGCTTCATCGTTAAATCTGGCTGCTATGCTTGCATGCATATTCGCAATACAATTGTCGTATAAAATGGATATCTGTTCCGTCTTATCCACTCCTGTCTCAGACCGAATCATATATGTATGCATATCCCGAATGGGACGATCCAGGAAATAGGTCATCAGCTCAAAGCAATAGACCGTCACATCCGTTGCCGCACCGCCAGCCAGTTCCGGGTTGTTGAAGCGGTTCTTAGGATCATTGCCTGCCGGGAATCCAATGTTTATTTCCGCCAGTTCCACATTTCCAATTTTTCCTTCTTCCAGCCATTGTTTTGCAACTATGTTATGGGGCAGGAATCTGGACCACATGCCCTCCATAACAAATACCCCCAGCTCTTTAGACCTTCGGAAAACTTCCTCTGCCTCTTTTGCATTTACCAGCATTGCCTTCTCACAAAGCACTGGTTTTTTATAATCCAGGCAGAGCATGGTAAGTTCAAAATGATAATTAGGCGTTGTCGCAATATAGACTCCATCCGGGTCAGCATCCTTTAACATCTGTTCATAACTGTCATAAGCCTTTGCTACATGGTTCTTCTTTGCAAACTGCTCCGCCCGTTCCAGGCTTTTACTGGCTACCGCCACAACTTCCATATTCTCCAGCCGGTTAACCGCATCACAAAATTTTTCTGCTATTCCCCCTGCTCCCATAATTGCAAAACGAAATATTTTCTCCTGTTCCATCTTGAAATCCTCCCATATTTTATTAAAATGCAAAGAAATAATTCTTTGTGTACAACCTTTTATCCCATTTTCCCCAAAAATAAACAAAGAAAGGACAAAGGATTTAAAAAATCCTCCGTCCCTGACTGCTATATGGTGTTTCAACCAATTCTAAGTTTAAATTTCTGTATTTCCTTTTCGCTGGACACTTTCTCTATTTCAGCTCCAAGCCCACGAAGTTTATCTTCAAAACTCTCATAGCCACGCTGAATGTAAACGATATCATCTACAATCGTAATTCCTTCTGCTGCAAGTCCTGCAATTACAAGGGCTGCCCCAGCTCTCAAATCCGGTGCGCTCACCTGTGCACCTGTCAGTTTGTCCACTCCGTAGATAACTGCCGTATTACCTTCAACCTTAACGGTTGCTCCCATTCTCGCAAGCTCATCCACATACTTAAAACGATTCTCAAAGATGCTCTCCGTTACAATACTGGTCCCTGTTGCCAGTGCCAGGGTAACTCCGATCTGGGGCTGCATATCCGTAGGATATCCAGGATATGGTAATGTCTTAACATTGGTATTGCGTAACTGTTTTGATGCGACAACGCGTACCGCATCATCAAATTCTTCAACTTCACAGCCAATTTCAATTAATTTTGCTGTTGTGGCTTCCAAATGCTTTGGAATCACATTTCTCACCATAACATCACCCTTCGTTGCTGCTGCTGCAAACATGAAGGTTCCTGCTTCTATCTGATCCGGAATAATGGAATATTCTGTTTTATGAAGCTTCTCAACACCGCGGATACGGATCACATCGGTACCTGCGCCTTTGATATTTGCTCCCATACTATTCAGGAAGTTTGCCACATCAACTACATGAGGCTCTCTCGCTGAATTCTCAATAATGGTATATCCTTCCGCCATGGTAGCCGCCATCATAATATTGATTGTAGCACCAACGGAAACGGTATCTAAAAAGATATGCTTACCAACGAGTCTGTCCGCCTGGGCAACAATTGCACCATGCTGAATGCTCACCTTTGCTCCTAATGCCTTAAAACCTTTCAAATGCAAATCAATCGGTCTGCTTCCGATATTGCATCCTCCCGGCAGAGGTACTTCTGCCCTCTTGTATTTTCCTAATAACGCTCCTAATAAATAGTAAGAGGCTCTTATCTTCTTTATGAACTCATAATCCACGCTGACACTGCCAATCATGGAGCCATTAATTAAAACTGCGCTCCTGCTTACTCGTTCCACCTTGGCGCCAATTACACTGATAGCTTCTAACAGTACATTCACGTCCTGTACATCTGGTAAATTTTCTACTAGTATGGTCTCATCTGTCATAATTGCGGCCGCAAGGATTCCAAGCGCTGCATTCTTAGCCCCACCGATTTCAACATCACCTACCAGTGGGTTACCGCCTTTAATAATATATTGTTCCATAGGACACCTCTATACTTATTTATACTCTCTTCAAATCTACAGACAAAAACGACCCCTCGAATTTTGTCTCACTGTTACCCCTTTAAAATATCTAAACTATATTATATCACATTCTTTACTTTTGTAAACAAAAATTAAAATTTAAGTAATTTTTTCCATATATCTTTCAAAAAAAATACAATCAAAAAGTATTTCCTGTGCACTATTACCCCTAAAATATGGCAAAATGTTACAAAATTATGTATTTCTATTTGTCTATTTTTTCCTGCGCTTCGATCTGTCTCCAGGTGCAATCCCCAATTTCTTCAGACCTTCCACAACTGCATCCAGTGTCTCTTCCACCGTTAAACCGGCCTCATTGACAACAATATCTGCATATTTATCATAAAGCGGCGTCCGCTCATCAAACAGATTCGAAAGTGTCTGACCCTCTCTCAGAACGACACCGCGCCCTTTCAGGTCACCCAGACGCTTTGACAAAGGTTCGTAATCCAATTGTAAATATATTACAGTTCCAATGCGGCTTAAGTTCTCCATAGCTTCTTTTCCATATACCACGCTGCCACCGGTAGCGATTACGGCATTTTCTTCCTGAATCCCGCTGTTCACCCTGTTTTCTATTTTTATAAACCCATCTACGCCGTCTTCTTCAATAATCTCCCGAAGCAGTCTGTCTTCCTGCTCCTGAATTAATATATCCGCATCCACAAAATGATATCCCAGCACTTTAGCCAGAATAACCCCGACCGTACTCTTGCCTACGCCAGGCATTCCGATTAAAACCACGTTACTCATTTGTATACCTCATTCATTTATTTCCGCTGGCAGTGTTCCGTATTAACGCACTTTTGTATCATCTGTCTGCCGCTGCGAGGATCAGATATCCCAACAATTGCTGCTGGGGCATTTGATTGTTGTTACATCTTAACATAGAAACTCCGTTGTTGCAAGCTTACAATCAAAAGGCAGCCTTATATCAGGGTTTTAACCCCATATATGGCTGCCTTTTGATACTCCTTTGCTGATGATGTTCTATGCTATTCTGATGCTGCTCTGTGCTATTTCTCAGCCTGCTCTATACTGTTCCCTGCTAGCTTAAGCATTTCCTTTAAGGCTGGAATAAGCCGATGCAAAGATTCCGAACAAGATACCGGCTGCTGGAAAGACAATCCAGCATATTTTCCATCCTCCAAAACCAATCCCCCAAATGAGAAAAACCAAAGCCGCAATAGGAAATACAACTGCTGCCACAGCTCCGATTACTTTGTTTTTCTTTTGCTCTTCTATGGCAAATTCCTCAATTTTCAGAAGGCGTTTGCAGCATTCTGACCTTGTTCCAAATACAATAAACAGGTATACTGCCGCTGCAATCATAATCAGTAAAAGGCTGACTCCCGCAACCGATGCTTTGTCATTCATGAACCTGCCCAATATGACCGGTATCGGAGAAGCAATGCACAGGCTTACACCTACAATTACAGAGACAACCATTGTAGGTCTTTCCTGTTCGATTAATCTTTCCAAAAATGCCTTTGTTTCATATGATATCTGAAATTCACCTTTTTCAATATTCTTATATTTTTCCAGAGAAAAACCGGAATATATAAATAATCCTACCGAAATAATGATTACGAAAAGCAGTGGAAACAGTGTAATGCCAACTAACAGATTTTCATTAAACCCACCGTCATCCAAAAGCCCGAACATCAACACCATATATGCCACTCCCACGAGTATGATATCCACTCCAACCGCCACCAGCTTTGCACTTTTCTTACTTTTTCTCAGGTATTCGTCCACTTCTGCACTGGTCATCTGGTTATAATCACTGCGGCTGGCAGCACTCTGCGGATCAACTCCAAATTCTTTGATTAGCTCATCAATATTGCCAAATTCGGAGATTACAATCCCTACCGCTTCATTTTCGCTCTTCCCGTCTCTCTTTAACTCCTGGTATTTCTCCTCCATATTACCCAGAATTTCTTCCTTCAGGTGTTCCATCTCTCTGGACATCATAAGTCCCCGGAACATGGTATCCACATATGTTCTAATCGTATCCATCAGCTCATCTCCTTTAAAAATTTATTAATTACTTCCTTAGTAAGCTCCCATTCCCGGCATTTTTCCGTCAGGTAATTTTTCCCGGCATCCGTAATCCGAAAATATGTCCTTCTCTTTCCGTAAGTCTCATCACCAAAATAGGATTCAATATATCCATTCTTCTCTAAACGGTTAAAAGCGGAATAGAGTGTTGTTTCTTTCATTACGTATTTTTCATCTGAGATCCGCTTAATTTCCTTGGAAATTTCATATCCATAGGAATCTCCTTTTAACAGGATACTTAGAAGAATTGAGTCATTATAACCCCTTAAAACATCGCTGCTGATCAAATCTCCACCCCCTGTTCTTCATCACGTAGAGTAATTACTTTATCTGATGAAGTAATCATAGCACAATTACTCCATCACGTAAAGTACTTTTTTATTATTATGCAAAAAAATGGAGATATTGAATGAACAATATCCCCATACTTCTGCTGCCCGCTATACACTTCCTCTATAAAAACTTTTCAAGAGTATCAAATAATTTATCCACATCTACCGGTTTCACCAGATATCCGTTCATTCCCGCTTCAAAAGCCAGAATTTTATCCTCGTCAAATGCATTTGCGGACATTGCTATAATTGGAATAGTCCCAGCATCTTTCTTTTGCAGGCTTCTGATAGATCTGGCGGCATCCAGGCCATTCATTACAGGCATCCGTATATCCATAAGGACCGCCAGATAATAATTATCCGGCACGCTCTGAAATTTTCCCAGAGCCTCCGCCCCATTTTCAGCCATATCTACCACTATTTCATGCAGTTCAAGGAGGGATTTTGCTATTTCCATATTAAGCGCATTATCCTCTACAAGAAGAACATGCTGTCCGTTCAGGTGATAACCTTTTTTTACCTCCGGCTCCTTATGTGTAATCTGAAGCTGAATCAGTGTGTCATAAAGTGTGGACTTAAATAACGGCTTAGGTATAAAATAATCCGCTCCTGCCGCTTTTGCTTCCATCTCTATCATACTCCAATCATATGCAGAAATAATGATAATCATTGTATCAGGACCAGTTAATTCACGTATTTTCCTGGTGGTCTCCACACCATCCATATCCGGCATTTTCCAGTCTATGAGCGCAAGGTCAAAGAGGCATTCATTAGCCAGCGCTGTTTCTACTTCCTCAACTGCCCGCTGCCCGGAATCAACCCAGACTGACTTGGCACCGATATTGGAAAGGATCACGGATGCCTGTTCCCCTACTATACTGTCATCATCCACGATCAGAACACTGATCCCCTTTAAAAGTTCTTTTGATTTGCGTTCCGTCTCCTCATGAATATAGTCGTCTGCCACTCCAAGCGGTAATTCAATTTTAAAAGAAGTGCCTTTTCCTACCGCACTTTCCACCTGGATACTACCTCTCATCAACTGTACCAGATTATGCACGATGGAAAGTCCTAATCCGCTTCCGGTCTGGTTTCTGGCTATATCTGTATTTTCCTGCTCAAATGGCTGGTACAATTTTTTCATAAAATCGTCTGACATACCCACACCCGTATCGGAAACGGTAAATTTCAGAACAGCTGAACCTTCCGACCGTCTGACTTCCTGTATCCCCAGGAAAATATCCCCTCCTGAATGTGTAAACTTAAGTGCATTTGAAATCAGATTCATTAAAATCTGGTTCATGCGGAGGGAATCCCCAATATAGAAGCGCTCCAGCGGTTCCAAATGATGGACTTCAAAATTAATTCCACGCAAAACTGACTGTGGATAAATAACTTCGGTAAGGCTCTTTATAAATGCGGTGAAATCAAAGCGTGCATTGGTAAGAACCATTTTTCCGCGTTCAATCTTGGACATATCCAATATATCATTGATCAGGGCAAGCAGATATCGGGATGATGCATCTATTTTCTGAAAGCAATCCAGCATTCTGCTCTTATCGTCTACTTTTAACTGCCCGATTGTACTCATACCTATAATTGCGTTCATTGGTGTGCGGATATCATGGCTCATTCTGGATAAGAAATCTGACTTGGCATTATTAGCCGACTCCGCAGCTGCCAGCGTATCCCGCAGGAGCTGCTCCTGTCGTGCCTTCTCAGCTCTTTGTTCATCCAGAACCCGGAACAGCATAATTGCCAGAATGTCTTCATCGTATGGATTGTCAACAAATATGACATGGTTGGCAATCCAATGATATTTCCCGTCATCTCCCATCTGCCTTAATTCAGTATAAATGTCATGGCTGCCGCTTTCAAACCGCTTCAGAATACCAACTCTTTCAAAAGTACGCCGATACTCTTCCCGGTAGGACGGATAGATCAGAGTATGCACTTTATCTACCATCTCATTATAATCTCCGTGGGCATCATGCTGCATAATAAAGTTCCCTGTTGTCAGGCAGTCATATGTATTTTGCGACAGGTTAATCTTCATAATTAACGGATATGCTGTAAAAATGGCAGCTCTCAAAATCTGGTTTTCCAGCAGTTGTCCCTGTTCTCTCTCCCTGGAAAGCTGCTTGTTCTCGGTAATATCATTGAGCACTGCCTGTATCACCTCAACGCCATTGGCATTGATAAGCCGCTCCATATATACACTGATCCAATACCTGGTCCCGTCTTTTCGGATTCCTTCTCTTTCATAAGACGCTTTGTCACCGGTGCACTTTAAACTGTCAAATATTAATCGGTAATGCTGGTTCTCTTCTTTTAATATTAAATCAAAAGTATCTCTTTTATTCTGAAGAAAATCCTCTTCATTGTATCCATAAATTTCCCAGGCACAACGATTTGCATAATATATTTTATGGCTGGGCTTCGTACTGAGCTGAATAATTCCACTTGGAATGGTGTCATAGAGCTGTGTCAGGAAATCAGCCTGCCTTTTCACATCCCGGTTTGCTTTCAAAAGCTTAAACTCCTGATTTTTACGATCGGATATATCTGTTATAAAACAGGATATAGCGGGTTCATCCCCATCCCCAACCCTCTTGCCAATATCCATAATCCACAAAACTTTTCCATCCGGACGCAGAATACGGTATTCTATGGAGTAAGTATCCCCTTCATTAAAAGCTTGTTCAACCTGCTTTCTTACTTTTTTATAATCTTCCGGAAATATAAAATCCCGGAAACAAATCTGGATTTTATCAGAGTACCCGTTTTCTCTTTCGCAACCCAATACCTGGCAGAGACCAGAGCTGATCCAGCTAACAGTAAAAAACTCATCCATTTTGCAGACTGCCATCCCTCCCGGGAGCTGTGACATCATCAGTTCAATTTGACGGTTCTGCTCGATCACCTTTTCCTGCATCTTCTTATAGGCTTCCTTGGCAGCCTCAACCGGGAACAATTCATCATCCCCCAAAGCTGACAAGGGAACCGAATTATGTATATGCATCGCTTCAAGACCATTTTCCGTTCTTCTGAATATGAAAGTAACTCTTTGCCTGGTATACATATTCATTCCAGTATCCGGCTTCGCTTCCAGCATACTTTCCCCTTCACAGAGATAATAATCAGGTCCCAGTTTTGATACTACGTAACGCTCATCCCACATATCACAAAGAATCAGATCATCTTTTCCATCCAAAAAGTGGCGGCTGACTTCTTCCTTTCCTTCCGCACGCTGTTTTTCTCCCGCTCCCAGCCAGATAATGTCCTGGCTTAACGTAGAAATTAAATAATCTATATCTCCTTCGCAAAAATATTTTTTTAGAATATTGTCGGCAAAAGTAATGATTTCATGCTCTTCATAATTTGTCATAACCGCTAAGCTCCTTTATCTCCAGAAAATACCTGTTTCTTGTTCTATTTTAACATAATTATTAACGAATAGATAGAGGTTCCAACCCAGAAAAATCAGAGGATTTTCCCTAAAATATTTTCCTATCAGAATGCCCTTAAATTCCTTATTTTTTGCTTGACATTTTCCCCTTAAACGGCTATAATTTGACTTGTATCAAAGATTTATTGGATGTAAAGTAATTCACTAGTTATTAGAGATTATATTTAGCACCTATATAATCTGTAATAGCTGGTGAATTTTTTATTTTCAAGAGCACAATATTTTAATGGAGGTACCACAAAATGAACAAAGGTACAGTGAAATGGTTTAACGCAGAAAAAGGTTACGGATTTATCACAGGAGAAGACGGACAGGACGTTTTCGTACATTTCTCTGCAATCAATGGAGAAGGCTTCAAATCTTTAGAAGAAGGTCAGGCTGTAAGTTATGATTTAACAGAAGGCGTTCGCGGAATGCAGGC
>NZ_JAWYAJ010000242.1:0-14109 GCF_034124845.1 Robinsoniella sp. | reverse complement strand
TACTATGAATTTTAAATTTAATATTCCATAAATTCTCGGATCTTCTTTTAGCGTCCATGGCTGTGCGCCTGCTTCTTCCTTTGGCGGGAGTCCAAAACGTTTCCTGCAGATATTATCCAGTTTTAATATATCTGTCTCTTCCTCCCAATCTTCCTCATCCATTCTATAAAATGCCCGTTCCAGCAAGAAGACATTGGGCTCCTCAAGCCGGAAGTATTCTGGTTCTTCCATACGTTTTCGCATTTTAGCAGGTACTTTCCCCACATCTGCATTTACTGGTTGTTCATTTTCCTTCTCTTCCAGGTCTGCCGGTTGTAACCGAAGCAGCAGACTGTCATGTACAGACAATTGATATCGGACAATCGTACGATTATGATTATATTCTGCATCCATCGGATATTGGCTGCCATCCATTGCATTGTACACAATCACTTTATACTTTCCTCGTATAACAATCTGAAGCTGCTCCATATATGCATAATCCCTGCTATCCACACTGCTCCAGAAAGTTTCTCTGATTCTTTCGTAGCCATGTGCCAGAAACAGCCACTTCCCCTGCTGATCTTCCCGCATCTGATAGAGAAGGTGATCCGACCTGCCCCCATCATCCATAAAAACATCGATTTCTCTGTCCTGATCCAGTTCTTTTAAAAGGCCGGACTTTTCCATATTCAGAATTTTTGCATTAGGAATTAACAGCTCCCCGGCTTTAACTCCGTCCATACATTGGGGAACATCTCCCATAATCAGAACCTTTCCGCCATTCTTTGCAAATTCCAGAAGTTTATCCACCGTATTTCGTCTAAGCGTGAGGCAGCCGGGTATTATTACTGTCTCATACTGCATATTTCCCATAGAAAATCTGCCTTTAACAGCACATTTTTCTTTTTCCTCCTCTAACAACGCTTCACTGATAAAATCAAAATCCAGAAGCCCAAAAGAAAGCCAGTGAATGATATTCTGATAGGTATTTTCCAGTGCCTGGCGCTTTTCATAAGTCTGTTCATAAGGACCAAATTGCATCCAATATGACTCCACAGGATGAATAACTCCTATTTTTACCTTTGGTATTCCGCTTGTCAGAACCGTATTCAGCCTGGCAAAATAATCTTCAATCAGATGATATTCCTGATACCACGGTGACTGATAATTAATAGAAGCCGGATAATCCCTCTTAGCCTCTCCTCTCATAGACAGCCACGCCAAATGATGCACCCTTACTGCAATCCCAAGTGCAGCCTGCCAGTCTCCGGACATTTTATGTCCTTTAAAATCAAAATCCCAGTTTGTAACACCATAAAGCTCGCTCATTACACCAAATCTGCCAAACTGCCTTGCTATACTCTGTGCCTGTTTTGCAGTCCCGTAATCCCTCTGATCACAAAGTACATCATGCCCCGGCAGATGAAAATGTTTCAGGGAACGCATAACTTCTCCTACTGCAATTGTTTGAGAACAAAGTGTTTCCTCGCCCTTCATATGTCCGGTCAGGGCAATGCCGTGGTTTTCACACCAATTACCGATGTTCTTTGCATATGCTTGCGTGAAACGGTCTGTTAAATGGTTTATATACTGGTATCGAAGTGTTGCTGCCTTTCCTTTTTGCTCCCATATCAGCTCCGGCAGACGGTTTATCAAAGAATTTTCGTACGCCTGTAGAAATGTCTCCTCCAGATCATCGGTAAAGGGAAGCGCAATTCCCCGTTTCTCATTGGCAAATCCCAGATGTTCCATCTGCATAAACTGCGGTTCATCCGTAAATATTGCCGGAATACTTGTGCCGAAGTCTTTACCCAGGACTTCATAGTAACGTTCGTGAGTGACCTGTATAAACCGGTCAATCGCCCTTTTATCCAGGGTATTCACATAAGTCTGATTATTCCACCAGGAACTTTTTTCCGCTATCATTAAATATGCATACCAGATATCCCCTGACGGCGGTGTGTCCTCTTTTAGCATTCCATCCAACTCTGCTTTTTGATAGCTTTTCAGGTAACCGTCTTCCAGTTCAACCCGGTAGCAGCCCAGCAGATACCCCTGTGGTTCCTCTCCTGCATCGACCCGTTTTTCAAAGTCCTGTCTGTTCCTGCAGCAATTCTCCTTTTGATTTTCAGGAGTAAAATACAGATATCTCTCCCGGTACCTGATATCCTGCGTTACGTATCCACCTCCAAATCCGGAGGCATACCGGTCCTCATCATAAAGCCAGCACAGCATATCACGTTTCTTTGCCGCTTCATTGCAAGTCTTTACCAAATCCATAAACTGGTCGCTCAGATATTTGGTGTTCATTCCTGTTCTGCAGTGAATATGAAAACCTCCCATCCCCATTTCCTGCATATATGGAATCTGTTTTTCCAGATCTTCCTTTTTAATATTGCAATTCCAGGCCCAAAATGGTGCTCCTCTGAATCTGGAAGGCGGATTGATAAAATCCTGTTCATTCATTTGTTCCTGTCTGTTTTTTAGATACATATTACCTCCTGATTCGTAACAGTTCAGACCTGCCTAAGCTGTTACCCTGATTCCTACTTGTGCCGCCCGCACTTACTGGATGATGTCAATACCTGTACTTCCATATTCATCAGCTTTGCGGTCAGTATTAACTCCTCTGTCCACTCTCCATATACACCATGAATATGATTACACGGGAATTTTTCAAGAAAGGTATCCGCATCTGCCTTTAATCTGGTAAATGCCGCCGGCCACGCCGGTGTTGTCATACTTCCCAGCCGCAAAGCTTCTTCTCTTTCAAACTCCACAAGTTCTGCCGGAACAATGGTCATGTAATACTTTCCCTGTCGTCTGGCCAATCTTGCAAGCGTTACTTTACCGGCCTTGGCAAAATGATGTACGCTGGCTCCTCCGGCAGGATAATAGTGCGTCTCCGGATAAAATGTCACATGCTTTAGATTTTCCTTTGGATCTAGGGATCCGCCTGCAAAGTAAGTCGCATGCGTTCCCGAGTTGGAAAAATACCAGATATCCTTCTCTTTATCATAGTGCCGCACATCTGCAAACAAAACGGGCAAACCGGTAAGAAGCTTAAAAATCTGCATGGTCAGTGCCCCATCCATATCGGATTCTGTGGCTGCTATAATAGGTTCATGCGGTCCGTCCCAGTCGTAAGGATCATTCAAAAATGCTTCCGCCAGATCCATGGTAATATAGCGGTCCGTTAAGTCTCCATGGGCTTTTATTCCTATAAAATCCAGTTTTCTCCGTTCAATAATCCGCCGCAGTCCATAATAAGAACGGATCTGCAGTTTTAATTTTTCAGGAGTCAGCCCCTCTCCGTCATATGCAATTTCACCAACATTTTCAGTAAGCCACGCAAATGCATGCTCCACTTTATCTCCAGATACTGCTTCACCCTCCCGGATAATATCGTCCTGCTCTATATTTTCTACATCGATGCCAAATTCTCTCTGCCACTGTTCCAGATTTGCGACTGCCGTATACATCCCCAAGGGCCTACCGCCAAAATTGCCAAATGTGAGTCCTTTCAACCTTTTAACGGCTGATGCTGATCTTAAAAAAGCTGTCATTTTCTTCTTAATTTCCCCATCCATTATGGATCCCCAGAGTTTTTCATATGGGATTCCTAACTGTTCCAAGGTTCCGGCCGCTGCCATCATTCCTACCATTCCACATTCGGAAGGATGCAGGTTGCAAAACAACAGATAAGGTCCGGGCGCAAAATTTAATGCAACTGCCGTAAACTGCGGATAGCACCAGATCGCATAATTAAATATGGTTGCCTCTACTCCTGCCTGCTGAAGTTTTAATGCCTCTTCCTTCGCTTCTTCATTCGTATGAATTGCCAGACTTCCTCCCACAATTTCAAACGTTCCATCTGATTCAAGTTCCCTTTTTATCTCTTCCTGGTATGTCATTAGTAACCCTGCATATTCTCTGTGAAGATATTCTCTTCCATCCGAAATTGTTAAAATACCGACTTTTATTTTCTTCATTTATTGCACCCCTTCCGCCAGCTTCTTTTTCATAAAAACGAATGCCTCTTTCGCCATTGCATCCATTTCTTCTTCTGATGCCCCCTGGCTTAAATCCCTGTAAATTTTAATATCACGTCCTACCTGTCCTCCCGGCTTTACAAAAGGCTCCATTACAATTTTTCCCTGATATCCACTGTCTCTTAACCCCCGGATAATCTCATTCCAATCCATGTGTCCTCTGCCCGGAACTTTCCGATTGCATTCACCAATATGAAAATGCCCCAGCACATCCTTTGCCTCCATTATTCCGTCATACAAGGAATCCTCTTCTATGTTCATATGAAAGGTATCCAGTAACAGCTTAATACAGGGATTTTCTGTCTCTTTTACAAATTCTGTTCCCTCTTTAGCAGTATTTAACAGATGCTGTTCAAATCGGTTTACAACTTCCAGGCAATAGTCTATTCCATATGCCTGTGCCGTATTTCCAAGTTCCTTAACAGATGTAAGGCTTCTCTCTCTGGCCCTCATCTTATAATCATAACTTACCGTTTTGCCAGGCCAGCAGGAGTAAATGATTCCCCCCAGCATATTTCCGCCCATGCTATGTATGGCTTCCAGGATCTTCCCTGTATAGGCAATCCCCTCTTTTCGTATCCTGCTGTCTTCGCTGGCTAAATCATATTGACTTGAAAGTCCAATGCAATAAGTCAGATCAATCTGATTCTCTTTTGCTGCCAGAGCAATCCCAGCTCGTTCCTCCTTCGTCATATCCAGCAGCGCTCCCGCTTCAATCTCAAGAACATCAAAGCCCAGCCCTTTCACTTTCCGTATATATTTAATATAATCTGCTTTCCACTCCCGCTCCCAGAACGCAAAATAAATACCAAGTTTATTCATTCTAAATCCTTTCTATCCGATCTGATCCAATCGGACGATTTCTTTTTTTACAATGGATATATTTCCTGCATTCACCACTCTGACTGCCATTTTCCCGTCATGTCCGGTGACCGCCGGCTCCCGGTCTTCCAAGATACAATTTACAAAAGCTTTATCCTCTTCCAAATAGGCATCCTGGAATAAGAAACTCCAGCTGTTGGTAAAACCGTCGTATTTTTTCATATCGCTTTTACAAACGGTAATTCCATGCTCTTTGGTTCTGCCCAGGAATATGCAGCCACAGGTACCCAGTATCTCCACCCTGGCATCGTATCCATACCGCACGCCCTGTGCCCCATCAATCATCCCCTGCATACCATTTTCAAAACTGCATGCCAGAACCACATTATCATAAAAATCAGGAAACGCTGTCCTGGCATCCGAACTGCGGAAGTTTGATCCAATTGCATACAGTGATTCGAATTCGCTGCCGGTAAACCAGCGTAAGGTGTCAATATCATGACTGTTTACTTCCGCCAAAGGCCCGTTGCTCTTGGAGATATCATACATCCAGGGCTTTGGTATACTGGGTCCCCGTGTGTTGGAACGTACCATTACCACATCGCCAATTTCTCCGGAATCCACAACTTTTTTTGCCTCTGCAAATGCAGAATCAAACCTGCGCATAAATGCCATCTGCAGCTTAATATTATATTTCCGGGCTGCCTCCTCCATCATTTCACACTCTTTGGAATTCATTGCCATTGGCTTTTCACAGAGTATATGCTTACCGGCGCGGGCTGCCTCCACAGCAATTTCGCAGTGGTATTTTGTAGGCGTGACAATTACTACCGCATCTATTTCATCATTTTTCAGCAGTTCACGGTAATCTCCGCAGGAACCGTCAAGATCCAGTTCCAATGCCGCAGCCTTTCTGTTATTCTCATCCGGATCTGCTACTGCTATCATCCGGGCACCTGGAACCGATGCCCGAAAATTCCTTGCATGTATCATTCCGGCACGTCCGGCACCGATTAGTCCTATTCCAATTTTACCGTTTTTCATTTTTATACCCATTGCATATTGCAGGCTTGCCTGCAATACTGCCACTAAAACAGGTTGAAAGAAATACATTGTGGCTACCTTTCTTTTTTATAATTTTCTTTCAACTTTTCTGCTTAACCAAAAATTCTATCTCTTAAACTTTTTTATCCGTATATTCCTCCAAATCCTCATTTCTCTTACTATGTTCAAATATTTTTTCTTTCTCTTGACATTTTTACACATTTTTTCTATTCTATGTTTATAGTTTCAAGACAAAAGAAAGGACTGTACTCTCATGTATAAAGTAATGATCGTAGAAGACGAAATGCTTGTCAGGACTGGCATTCGGGCTTCCATCAAGTGGGAAAACCACAATATGTATGTAGTGAATGAAGCCGCCAATGGTAAAATAGGCTGGGAACTCTATCAGGAATGCCTGCCGGATGTAATTCTTACGGATATTAAAATGCCTTTCATGGATGGCATTGAGTTAATTCAGAAAATCCGCGAAACCGGAAATCCTGTTCAGCTCATTATTCTAACCTGCCTGGAAGATTTTTCTCTGGCACAGCAGGCTATCCGACTTGGCGTCAGCGGTTATATCTTAAAACTCACCATGACTCCCGAAGATATGGAAAGTGTTTTGTCCGAGATCCAGAAAACATTGGACAACCAGAACAGGCATTCTTCAAAAACTACCTCACCCGTAAATTTAAATGATTACATAGCCAAAAACCTGTTAGGCTACCTGGTCTACGATATCTGTCCTTTATCCGTGTGCCTGACCCATCTGAAAGAGCAGGGAATTTGTCTTTATAGCCGTGATGTCGTCATGGCTGCAATGGAAATCGAACAGTATGAAGATCTGCAAAGTCTGTATCAGGATGAACAGGGACAGCTGATTCATTTTTCCCTGTTGAATATTATAAATGAAATACTTAACCGTAATCACGTAGGTGTGGTAGTTCATGAAGTTTCCAACCGTTATCTTTTATTATTTGGCTTTACGGAATCCACCGGACAATTGTCAAGGATCACAGATATTCTGAATGAAATTTCTGAAATTCTGAAAAATTATTTTAACGTTACTGCCCGCTATTACTTAAGCCATATGGAACAGTCCCTGGAATCCTTAAAAGATATGTACCGTCAATGCCAAAGTACAATGGTGTATGCCTTTTTTATGGAAAACACACCGGTTATTTCCTTTGATTCCATTTATACCTCGAAACTGTTTTATAACGTATTGCAAAAAACTAAGGAATCTTTGAAAATATATAAGGATGATTCTTTTATGGAAGACTTCATCTTCTCACCCCTGACCAAGTATGTTAACAGCCATACATTAAATGAAACATCCGTAAAAAGCTTGTTCTGTGATGCCTGGATTGCACTGGTTCATAATTACCAGCTATCAGTCAGAGACCACTCCAGACTGGTTATGAAATTTATCAACGAATGTAACCTGTGTAAAACCTATTATGCCGTTCTGGCACTTTTTATAAAAAATATTACTGCCCTGAAAAACGACATTTCACAAAAGACAAAATATAGTCGTGAAATTGTACAGGCATTGCAGTATCTACAGTCAAATTATCAGAAGCAGACTACATTAAATGAGATTGCGGATGTGGTGGGATTAAGTCCTAACTATTTCAGTACTATATTCAAAAAGGAGCTTTCTCTTTCTTTTTCGGAATATCTGAGCCGCTACCGGATTGAAAAATCCATCGAACTTCTGATTACGACTAATTTAAAGACCTATGAGATCGCCTGGCAATCCGGTTACAGTGATGAAGGCTATTTCGGAAAAACATTTAAAAAATATACCGGTAAGACACCTAATGAATATCGTAAAACCTACGCTTACCGAATAGCACCTGACTCTTCTGAAGGAGATATTTAATGCTAAAAACCTTAAAAGACAAAGTACTGAGCCTAAAATTAAAAACCAAACTGATCCTCTCGTTTATGATTACCAGCATATCTGTACTGCTGCTTTTAACCGTTGTCTTCTATCGCTATACTTCCCGCACCCTGCTCTCTCAGTCTGAGCAGTCAACCCTGCGTGCCCTGAAACAACTGGAATACAACATTAATTTATTGCTGGATAATACAAATAATTTAAGCCGTCAAATTCTCGTATCCGCTTATTTTTCACAGGAAATGAAGCTGGATTCTCTTTCTACCTCCGATGACGTAAAAGAGATAAACGGAATTTATGATTATTTCTCAGAGATCATGAGCAATAATGAGTTTATACACTCTATTTTTTATTATGGCAGTGATGGGATCATTATTGGTTCCAGTGATCCTAAGAACATCTTTCTTACCGATACCGGAAAGGATAATTTTTTCTATCATTCCCAGTTTAAAGAAGAAATTCTAGCCAGTGATTCTGCTGTAGTATGCGGTATCTATGGTTATAAAGATTTTTTCCCTGCTCCTGTGTATAAGCAAAATGACATTCACTACATTTCCCTTGGAAGACAGATTCGAACTGTCGGGAATACAACTGGTTATGTCATTATGAACATCCGTGAATCCTATATCCGTTCACTTTATTATGATGATAATTTGAATTTGGACGGCGAAAGTTTTCTCCTGGATAAACAGAACGTCTTAATCTCCGCTGAAGATAAAACAGCCATAGGACAGAAAGTAGTGGTAACGCCCACCCAGACTGACTATACGGTAAAGCTTGCCATGGATGGTGTAGACAGCGAAACCTTGAATAACAATAACCAGATTATCTGCTACCCTTATAATCTCTACGGACTGTCGATTATATATGAAATACCATATACGATTTTGTTTCGGGATATATATGCCCTGAAAAAAATGATTATTGCGGTATTGATTGTTGCTATTGCACTTGCCCTTATCATCAGCCTATTCTGGATTTATGAGATCACAAAACCTCTAACTGTCCTCATGTCTGCCATGCATAATATGGGAAAAGGCAACATTGGTTTCCGTGTGAAAGAATACGAACACTCGGACCTTGGGATTTTGTTTCAGCAGTTTAATTCCATGTCCTCAAATATCAAGGGGCTGATGGAAGAAAACCAATCCATTCAGGAGGAACGTCACAGGCTTGCCCTGCAAAATCTTCAGAACCAGATAAACCCTCATTTTCTTTATAATACACTTAACACCATCAAATGGATGGCAATTGTAAGTAAGGCCGAAAATGTTTCCAGCTGTATCACAGCCCTGGGGAATATCCTAAAACCCATCTATCATAATACAGATATTAACTGGACCCTTAAGGATGAGTTAGAATATTTAAAAAACTATATCTGCATCATGAATTACCGTATGGGAAATACCATTGAATTTAAGCAGGACACCGATTCTGACATTATGAACTGCAAAATTCCCAAATTTATACTCCAGCCAATAGTCGAAAATTCGATCAATCATTCAGACCCATGTCAGGATGGAAAAAACGCAATCTCTCTCACTGGCAGTATGAAGGAAGACCTTATCACGATACAGATTTCGGATAGTGGAACCGGTATTCCAGGTGATATCCTTTTACAGCTTCAGACTCATTTAAATGCTGACGTATCAGGTATGGAACCAGTGAATAAATCCTCCGGCGTCCAGGGAATCGGTATTGGTATCCTTAACACCAATAAAAGAATTAAGCTGCAATTTGGACAGGAATACGGCCTTAGCATAACCTCAAAAGAGGGGATTGGAACGACTGTTACACTGCTGATTGCCTACCAGGAGTTATAAAAAGGTATAAGAAAAAGAGGACTGCCCATAAAGCCAATATAATGGACTTTTACTGCAGCCCTCTTTCCATTTTGGGCTTAAATTCTGTTCGAAACTCCTCTAGTATTTAAAATTCTTAGCCGTATCCTGGGCTTCCTTCCAAAGTTTCATCATTTCTTCCGACACCTTGTTATAACCCTTCGCATCTGCCGCTTTGATAACTTCTGCTTTTTTAGCATCAAAGTCCGCTTCACTAGCCATAATTACTTCTGAAACTGCAACTTTAATGTACTCATCCACCTGTGCAGCTGCGGTTTTAATTTCATCGGAAGGCTCAGCAACAAGGCTGGGAGTTAAGTCTACCTCTGTCATGATCTTTAGCTCCCCTTTTTCTATTTTATCTGCTGTTACCTGCCCTGCAAAAACTGCATTCTGAACGCCACTGTCTTCTATAAACTCTTTATCAATAGGATTTGACAGCTTTGCCAGTTCTTCATCGGATTTTGTCAGGTCTGCCGGATATCCGTCAGATAAAATCTGATTTGAGCTGATGCCGGATAATTTAGAATAATTAAATCCCTGAAGCTGTTTGTAATTCTGATCAGCTGCAAGCCCATCATGAAATTCCTGAGTCATCTGTGGTACACCATCTACCGTCTGCCAATGAACACCTTCAACACCACTGTTTAACAATCTTGCACCCTCTTCGCTAAACAGATAATCCAGCATTTGTACTACCTTTTCAGGGTTCTTACAATTTTTAGTGATTGCCATTGGATAATCATTCGCCCATCCAAATGGCTGGTCAGCTGCGTAAGCACCATATCGGTAAGTCATTCCGGTTGGTATAATTTCAAATCCCATTTCCGGTTTTCCATCTGCTACATATGCCTGATTGGCAGTGTCATACAGCCAGTTCGCATAGGTTACAAACGTCTGACCGCTTTTCAGCTTATCCACATAGTTATCATATTTCTGTGTAAACATTTCCGGATCTAAAATCCCCATATTGTATGCCTTATTATAAAATTTGAGGCAGTCCCAGAAAGCATCGCTGTAGTAGGCACTTAAAGGCTCTTTATTTACTACGTCATACATCATGCCATAAAGCCAGTTCGTCGTACCGTTCATAACCTGATACGGTATGGTATACATCCATAATCCCCAATCACTCCATCCTGATATGGCATAAGTTTTAGCACCCGTATCCGTCTGAGGATGTGCATCCTGCATTTGTTTTAATGTATCTAAATACTCATCGGTTGTCTCGATTTTGGGACTTCCAAGTTCTTTATAAAGATCATATCTGGTATAAAAAGCTACGCTGGAACCAGAACGATCCACAACTTTTTTATCTGGATCACTCTGAAAAATCTGTACCGGTAAATAGTAAAGCTTTCCGTCCGGGCTTAAAAATTCTTTCGAATATTTAATTGCACTTGCAAATTTTTCTTTTATATTTGGAGCATACTTATCTATCAGCTCGTCCAAAGCAATCAATTGTCCGCTTTTTTGCAGGGAGTTTACATCTACCCCCTGATCCCCATAATTAGAATTAACAATATCCGGAAGATCTCCTCCTGCCATCAGCACTTTGAATTTCTGAGCATCTCCATTTACCGCATTGATCCGAACTCCGGTTTTTTTAGCAATTTCATCTGCAATTGCAGTATTTTGCACCCCCGGAGACATAACATCTTTGTTCCACATGGTAATCTCTACTTCGCCCTCTGCCCCATCTCCGGAAGTTTGATTCGTTTCTCCGCCTGCTGCTGTTTCTTCTTTTGCGGTTTCTGCTTTCTGCGTTTCCTCTCCGGTGCTTTTGCAGCCTGCCAGTGATGACACTACAAAAGCTGTACTTAACAGCAATGCCAAAATCTTTTTTGTTCTTTTCTTCATAAGAAAACCCTCCATTTTTAATATGTATTGTATTAAAGTTCTTCCATTATACAATGTCTGTGCGGCTTCATGCCGCACCTCATCCCTTTACCGCCCCCAGCATAATCCCTTTTACAAAATGCTTTTGCAGGAATGGATAAACACAGATAATGGGAACTGTTACAATTACCGTTATACACATTTTAATTGACATAGGCGTAACTTTCATTGCTGATCCGCTTAATACACTCTGTGCTGTGGCATTTGCAACGTTCTGAGCCTGATTAATATAATTGTACAAAATCATCTGCAGGGTCTGCAGACTTTCCTCATTTACCAGAAAATAATTGTCTGTCCAATTATTCCACTGCCCCACAGCCGCATAAATTGCTATGGTAGCAATGATTGGTTTTGACAACGGCAGGATAATGGAACGAAATACCCGAAAATATCCTGCTCCGTCTATTCTCGCAGATTCCTCAAGAGATATGGGCAATGATTCCATATATGTTTTAATTAAAATCAGATAATAAGCTGAAACAGCTCCAGGTAATATATAAAGTAGAAAATTATCCTTTAATCCATAAGATTTCATGGTTATATACCAGGGAATAAGGCCAGCATTAATATACATGGTAATTACCACAAACCGGTAAATAATCTTTCTTGCGAACATTTCCTGCTTTGTCATAAGATAAGCAAAAAATGAGGTACACAACACCGTTATCCCCGTCCCCAGAACCGTTCGCAATACCGAAACAGCAAATGCCCCCTGGATATTATTTAATGCAAAAATTGTTTTGTAAGTCTGGAGTGAAAATCCCTGCGGCAATAAAAGTGCCTTATATGCCACATCCGGATCACTGATGGAATAGATAATGACATAGTAAAAAGGATAAAGGCAGACTACAACAAGCAGAATAAAAAATATTTGATTTATAATACTAAAAAAACTGATTTTCTGTTTCATGTCCACCCTCCTTATACAATTGATTCCCCTCTTAACTTTTTAGACAACGTGTTAGCCGTAAACAGCAGTGACACGCTTAAAACTGTTTTTATCATACCCAAAACCGTGGAATAAGAATAATCATTAATTAAAATTCCCACTTTATAAATGTAATAGTCAAGTACCTCAATACGATTGGCAACCAGCGTATTATAAAATACAAAATACTGGTCAAATCCATTGCTCAAAATATTACTGATGCTCAGCAGCAGCAAGACAAAATAAGTCGGATACAATCCGGGCACTGTTATATTACGAATGAGTTGAAAACGGTTTGCTCCATCTACTCTCGCCGCCTCATAAAGTTCAGCATCAATTCCGGCAATCGCTGCAATATAAATAATGCCATTCCAGCCAATGGATTTCCAGATCCCAAGCAGCCACTGGAACATCCATACTGCATTGTTTTCCCCCAGAATATTACTAAATGTTTTCGATGAGCCCATCATTTTTAATATATTGGATATCAGTCCTTCATTTGAAAATATTGCAAAACTCAGGGAAAATACAATTATCCAACTGATAAAGTACGGAAGTGTGGTGGTTGTTTGTACAAACTTACGAAAAAACGGCCTGCGAATCTCGTTTAGTAAAATAGCAAATATCATTGGTATGGGTGATGCCAGGATTCCCAAGGAACTCATCACAAACGTATTTCTGAGAACTCTGGATAAATCCCCCCAGTCCGTTGCCAGTTTGGCAAAGTTTTTCAACCCTACAAATTCCATTTGGCTTAAATCAAGTCCTGGCTTATAATCGAAAAATCCGTATATCCAGCCGAATATGGGAACATATGCAAATGCAAATATTAACATTACAAATGGCAGTGCCATAAAAAACAGGCGGTAACTTCCTTTCTTTCTTGTAACTTTCATTTTATTCAATTCCATGCCCCTTTCCTTCATACACTTCCGGATTGTGTACTGGTTGATTCATAAGCTAATTATAGGGATTTGGGGTTACTGTCTCAATGGAAAATAATATGATTTATAGGAACATTATGGGGGAATTATATGAACAGCCATTTTATCTGGGAAATTTTTATGATTTATGGGAAATTACTCTGAAACAAAAAACGGCTCCCCACCCCTGGGAAACCGCTTCTTACAATATCAATTTATATATTTATCTTATTTATTTTTATTCACAATCCGAGTCTCATAAGTACCATCCGCAATATCAATAAAACGTACAAACAGAGAAACCTTATTATCCTCATTCAAGCTTGTCCATAATGCATTGGTAAATGCATCAATCTCGTCGGGAATTGCCACTAATTTGGGCTCTCCTTCGAAGCTTGGAAGGGGATCGCCATCACACTGATAGGTGTGGATAAAGTGTCCTTCCCCTGCTACACAGTTTTCATATGCAAAGGTATAACGGTTACAGGATTCGGGATTTCCATTGTCACTTTTCAAAATTGACATTGCATAGTTATATTTTCCGTTCTCTAAATGCATGATACCGGAAATACGAGGTGTATAATTAGGTGCATCCGGCTCAAACTCTCTGCTGCGAAGAGACTGCTCAAATGTCATCTGTCTGTCCATTCCCTCATAGATGGTATCCGTCTGATCCCCATTGGTCACGATGGTTTTATTGCCCAGTACACGAACC
>NZ_JAWYAJ010000241.1:0-5000 GCF_034124845.1 Robinsoniella sp. | reverse complement strand
CGTACCGTGCCGTATATCAGCAAGGTTACCGGAATTCCAATTGTACCCCTTGCCACAAAAGTAATCTTAGGTGCGAAGATAAAAGATCTGGGCTATAAAGCCGGATTACAGCCGGAAGCTGACTATATAGCAATTAAGATGCCGGTATTCTCTTTTGAAAAAATCCGCGGTGCCGATATCAGCCTGGGACCGGAAATGAAATCCACAGGAGAATGTCTGGGTATTGCGAAAACCTTTGATGAAGCACTTTACAAAGCATTTCTGGGAGCTGGCATAAACCTTCCGAAATATAAAAATATGATTATGACTGTGAAGGATGCAGACAAAGAAGATGCAGTAGAGATTGGAAGAAGATTTGAAGCAATCGGTTATAAAATATATGCAACCAGAAGTACGGCGAAGAAATTAAATGAAAACGGCGTTCATGCAATCCGTATTAATAAAATTGAGCAGGAATCACCAAACTTAATGGATTTAATACTGGGACATGAAATTGATCTGGTTATCGATACACCATCACCAGGGGTGGAACGTGCAAAGGATGGTTTCCTGATCCGCCGCAATGCCATTGAAACCGGCGTAAATGTGCTGACTTCTCTGGATACGGCAGAAGCTTTGATTACCAGTCTGGAAAATACAGACATAGAAAAGCTTACATTAATTGATATAGCAACTGTTTAAAACTTAAGAAAGAAGAGTCTGGATCTGAATAACAGGGATTTCCTGAAATTAGTATCCAGACTTTTTTGATTTTTTTGGAAGAAATTACTATAGAAGCAAATATCGCTGTTAAAATCCTCCAAATAAATCTATAAAAAGATGCGAGATTTATATAATTGTTTTTATCAACTTTTTCAGCTTGTAGATAGTGCATAAGAATAATCTAACAAGATTGTTAAAATGTGTTATGATATTTACACAATTTTAACTTGCTTTTTTACTTTGAAAAGGCTACAATGAAAAAGGTAGCAAAAAGGTTAAGCAAAAGCCAGGAGGCCAAATCCATTGAGAAAAAAATCTCATATCTCGGTAGCGAGATATATTGTTAATAATCTGAACACCCAGGAGCTTGATAACCATAAGAAAGCATTTTATCTGGGAAGTATACTTCCAGACTGTAAGCCTTCTTTTTTGACTAAGAAACATGAGTTTTTTGGAACATTTGATCAGGTACGTGAGGATATCCGTAATCTTACGGAGGATTGTGATATATTTGGAAGAAATGAACGGGTATACTGGAGGCGTATTGGAGAGGTGATCCATTATGTAGCTGACTATTTTACATTTCCCCATAATGATACTTATGATGGAAATTTAAAAGATCATTGTATTTATGAAAAACATTTGAAAAAATATTTAAAAGAGTATATCAAAAGTGGAGAAGCATTAAGACAGCAGAAAGAGATGAAAACTTTCAAAACCGCAGAAGCGCTGTTCCATTTTATAGAAACTTCACATCAGGAATATCTGAAATTCAAGCGTTCCGTGGAAGAGGATGTGAAATACATTATTTCGCTTTGCCAGCAGGTTGTCGTGTCAATCGTGCAGCTGCTGAATATAAGAGTCGGTCAAATCGCACGTAATTATGCAATCGCATAGAACTTTATAAAGCAAGAAATGGAAAGCAGAGACAACAGCGTCTTTGCTTTTTTGTATTTTATGACATATCTGCAAGAAATCCCTGTCGTAAAAACGACAATTTCAGACATAATAAAAATGATGACGAAATTATTGTCATCATCTGAAATCGGAAAGGAGAATGATGTTATGGAATGTACTTGCGGTCAGGAAGGAAAATCTGCTTGTTTTTCACAAAGCTGTACTTGTATTCTGGCAATGGCAACTGTACCAAAGCAGACGTTTGGAGCAGTGTATGAACCACAAGAGGCTCTGAAACGAGGAACCATATTCCCGGATCTGGATCTGCCTTTTTATGCAGGAGGTGCTGATAATGGAAGATAGGAATGCCTTGTTGAATGAACTAGATGCAGTTAGTTTCTGCGTCAATGATTTGACTCTATACCTGGATACCCATCCAACGGATACTCAGGCACTGGATCTGTTTGGGCAGTACCTGGGGAAAAGGAAAGCGCTGATGGAAGAGTTTGAAGCGAAATTCGAACCGCTTACCATCGACTGTGTAAAGGCAGAAGGGATTCACGAAGCAAATACGGAGTGCTCTTATGATGGACAACGTCATTTTACCTGGGTAGATGGAAGAACACCTTGGGAAGGAGGGCTTGTGTAATGTGGACTTATGAAAAAAGATTACAGTTTCCCGTAAAAATTACCCAGACCTGTCCCAAAACTGCACAATTGATAATCAGCCAGTTTGGCGGTCCAGACGGAGAGCTGGCAGCATCTATGCGGTATCTGTCCCAGCGTTATACCATGCCGGACAAAGAGGTTGCCGGTTTATTAACCGATATTGGAACAGAAGAATTGGCGCATCTGGAAATAATATGTGCCATGATTTACCAGCTCACAAAAAATCTTACAGTGGATGAAGCAAAAACAGCAGGGTTTGATGCCTATTATATTGACCATACCACTGCACTCTGGCCCCAGGCAGCCGGCGGAGTTCCTTTTAATGCCTGTGAGTTCCAGTCAAAAGGAGATGCTATTACAGACCTGTTTGAAGATTTGGCTGCCGAACAAAAAGCCAGAACCACCTATGATAACATTTTGCGTCTGGTGCAAAATCCCGAGGTTAGAGAACCGATACAGTTTTTAAGAGCAAGAGAAGTTGTGCACTTCCAGAGATTTGGAGAGGCACTGGAGAAAACAAAAGAAAAACTGGATTCTAATAATTATTATTATACGAATCCGGAGTTTGACAAATTTCAGGTGCATTAAGCGATGGAAATTGGAAAAGGACAAATGGATGCCGTTTGTCCTTTTCTTTTCGTTACACTACCTATCATACACATAACGTCCTAATTAGCGCCCCACCCAATTTAGAAATTTCTCATAATACTTGACATAACTTTAAATGATACATACAATTAAAGTATAGACAGACCAACTGTACAGTTTCAAATTTTACAAATTCTTTACCTGACCCACAGACAGATTTTCCATTTGCTGCTTATAATATTTGGAGATGAACATGTAAACTTGTTTGTAATTTTCTGGAGGGATGAAGATGAAGAAGAAAATAGCAATAATGGGTTTCTTGTTAATGGTATTGTGCAACGTCACAGCCTGTACACAGATAAAGACGGCTAAGGAGTCAGAACCGATGACAGAGATGGAAGCAGAAGTTAAGATTGTGATGCAGAATGCGAAAATACAAAGATGATAAAATGCACAAAACAGGAAGTACAGTAAAACAGAAAACAACGATTTTGAAAAAACCGCATACAAATGCTCAGAGAAACTGGCAGATGGCAGAAAAAGAGACTGATTTCCCTCAGTCTCTTTTTTATGCATGAATTTAATTATCGTCTAAATCGCCTTCTGTTGAGTATACCTGACGTTTTCTGGCCATTTCATCACTTGCAAGATATTCGTCATAAGTAGTGATCTTATCGATCAGGGCACCGCCCGGCATGATCTCCATGATACGGTTAGCTGTGGTCTGAACGATCTGGTGGTCATGGGATGCAAACATGATTGCACCCGGGAATTTGATCAGACCATTATTCAATGCGGTAATGGATTCCATGTCCAAATGGTTGGTTGGCTCATCCAGGATCAAAACGTTTGCACCGGAAATCATCATTTTAGATAACAGGCAGCGCACTTTTTCACCACCGGATAATACCTTAACTTTTTTCACGCCGTCATCACCTGCAAAGAGCATACGTCCAAGGAATCCGCGCACGTAAGTGGCATCTTTGATTTCTGAGTATTGTGTTAACCAGTCTACTATAATGTAGTCATTGTCAAATTCTTTGGTGCTGTCCTTAGGGAAATAAGCCTGGGAAGTGGTAATTCCCCATTTGTAAGATCCGGAGTCCGGTTCCATTTCGCCCATTAAAATTTTGAAAAGAACAGTTTTTGCCAGTTCGTTTCCGCCTACCAGTGCAACTTTATCGTCATGATTTAATGTAAAGGACAGGTTGTCCAGGATCTTCACGCCTTCGATTGTCTTGGAAAGACCTTCTACGGTCAGAACTTCATTTCCGATCTCACGGCTTGGACGGAAATCAATATATGGATATTTACGGCTGGAAGGACGAATGGTATCCAGCTCGATTTTTTCCAATGCACGTTTTCTGGAAGTAGCCTGTTTGGATTTAGAAGCATTTGCACTGAATCGGGAGATAAAGTCCTGTAATTCTTTGATCTTATCTTCTTTTTTCTTGTTTGCTTCTTTCATCTGTTTGATCAGTAGCTGGCTGGATTCATACCAGAAATCGTAGTTTCCGGCATAGAGCTGAATCTTACCATAGTCGATATCAGCAGTATGGGTACATACCTTATTAAGGAAATAACGGTCATGGGATACCACGATAACCGTATTTTCAAAGTTAATCAGGAACTCTTCCAGCCACTCAATTGCATCCAGATCCAAATGGTTAGTAGGCTCATCCAGAAGAAGGATGTCAGGATTACCGAATAACGCCTGAGCCAGAAGCACCTTCACTTTTTCACTACCCTTAAGATCTCTCATGATTGCATAGTGGAGATCCGTTTCAATACCTAGTCCGTTTAATAACTGGGCTGCATCAGATTCTGATTCCCACCCGTTCATTTCGGCAAATTCGCCTTCCAGTTCACTTGCCCGGATACCATCTTCTTCCGTAAAATCTTCTTTTGCGTAGATAGCTTCTTTTTCTTTCATAATCTCATACAGTCTCTTGTTACCCATAATGACAGTATCCAGTACAGAATACTCATCATATTTAAAATGATCCTGTTGTAAGAAAGAGAGACGCTGACCCGGTGTGATAACAATATCACCCTGGGTTGTATCTAACTGTCCGGATAAAATTTTTAAGAATGTAGATTTACCGGCACAATTGGCACCGAGTAAACCATAGCAGATTCCTTCT
>NZ_JAWYAJ010000240.1:0-4000 GCF_034124845.1 Robinsoniella sp. | reverse complement strand
AAACGGCGCGGGAAAATCTACCTTGATGAAGATCATCAATGGCCTGTACCAAAGAGATTCCGGACAGATGCTGCTGGATGGAAAAGAAGTGTTTTTTGCAAGTCCGCTGGAATCTTTTTCGGCGGGAATTGCAATGATCTACCAGGAATTAAATTTCTTTCCCGATCTGACCATTGAGGAGAATATTTTTATGGGAAAGCACCCGGGAAAGGTTGGAATGGTTGACTGGAAAGAACTGCGGGAGAATGTAAAAACGATCTTCCGGGAGAATGGGTTGGATTATGACCCTGGTATGAAGATAAAAGAACTTTCTGTTTCTAATATTCAAATGCTTGAAATTGTAAAAGCAGTTGCATTTAAGGCTGAAGTAATAATTATGGATGAACCGACCTCTTCGATCAGTAATCAGGAAGTGGAAGCTCTTTTTGATACGATTGGCCGTCTGCGCAGCCAGGGTATCAGCATTCTGTATATCTCACATAAAATGGAAGAAATTTTCCGGATTGCAGATGACATAACTGTGATAAGGGATGGGCAGTCGATCATCACTGGTCCGGCTGCAGAGTTTAATAATGATACCCTGATTGCCCATATGGTGGGGAGGCCTATTTCTAATATTTATCCCAAAGAGGAGATTCCCCTTGGTAACGTTATTTTTGAGATTCGGGATTTATGCAGCAAGGATACCTTTGACCGGGTTAATCTTACTTTAAGAAAAGGTGAGATTATTGGAATGGCAGGACTTGTGGGAGCAGGACGGACGGAGGTTGCCAGAGCAGTATTTGGACTGGATCCCTACGATTCCGGAACGATTTTGTTACATAATAAAAAAGTAGAGATTAAAAATGTTTCCCAGGCGATACGCAGCAAAATCCTGATGGTTTCGGAAGACCGGAAGAAAGAAGGTGTTGTGGGAATCAGAAGTATTCGGGAGAATATTGCCCTTGCAAGCCTTCGGGTAAGAAAGGGGGGATTTCTGAACCTCAGAAAAGAATTGGAAGAAGCTAAATCCATGTCTGACATGCTGAATGTAAGAGGGGCGGGCATCGAAACTGCACTGGGCTCCTTAAGCGGAGGGAATCAGCAAAAAGTGATACTGGCCAGATGGCTCATGTTGGATGGGGAGGTATTGATTCTGGATGAACCCACCCGTGGAATCGATGTGGGAGCAAAGCTGGAAATTTATAACATAATGATGAAGCTGGTGAAGGAAAAGGGACTCAGTATTATCATGATATCTTCAGAATTGCCGGAACTGATAGGTATGTGTGACCGCATATATGTAATGAACAAGGGATATGTTACAGGAGTTATTGGCAGGGAGGAATGTTCCCAGGAAAAAATTATGAAATTAGCTACGAAAACAGGAGGAAAAGGAGAAGAAAATGAAAAGTAATGTAAAAGCAAAAATACAGAAGTTTTCAACATTTTTGATATTAATTGTGATGGTGGTCATCTGTTCCTTCTTATCACCAAAGTTTATGACATCAACGAACCTGATGAATATATTGAAGCAAGTGAGTATTGTAACCATTTTGTCATTTGCCCAGGGGATGGTAATCATCAGCGGCGAAATTGATCTTTCCATTGGAAGTCTGGCTGGAATGGCAGGAACCTATGCCTGTATCTTATATGTGGCTACCGGTAACCTGGTTCTGGCAATTTTATTCGGACTTCTTCTGGGAGCTGTAGTTGGAGCTCTAAACGGATTATTTGTGGCACATTTCGGACTTCCATCCTTTATTGTTACGTTGGCTATGCAGACTATAACTTTTGGCAGTATCTGTTTGTACACTGCAGGAAATAATGTCTACAAAATCGGGGACTTTAAGATTTTAGGACAGGGTACTGTATTTGGAGTAATTCCCATCACTGTAGTATTTATGGCTGTTATGTGCCTGATCACACATGTTTTGTTAAAATACACGAAGTTTGGAAGATATATCTATGCAATAGGCGGTAATAAGGATGCAGCGAATGCAGCAGGTATACAGGTAAGAAAGACAAAATGGATCACCTTTATTATTTCAGGAGTTTTTGCAGCCATTGCCGGCATGATTTTAATGGGGAGGCTGAATGCAGGAATTCCCAGTGAAGGAACCGGGTATGAAACAGATGCTATTATGGCAACGGTAGTGGGAGGAACCAGCTTTGCCGGAGGTGTGGGTACTGCTTTTGGAACGTTGGTTGGTTCACTGATTATTGGAATCTTGAATAACATTATGAATCTGTTAGGAGTAGAGTCCTATTCTCAGCAGATCATTAAAGGATTTTTAATTATTATTGCAGTTTTATTTGACATCCGGTCCAAAAGAGGAAAGCGAAAAATGAAGATTATGGAAACTACCTCTGAATTAGCTCAGAGTAGTAAATAAAATTAAGGAGGGTACAAAATGAAAAGAAAAGTATTAAGTGTAATTGCAGCAGCGGTGATGACAGCAGCATTCATTGCAGGATGTGGAAGTGGCAAGACAGAGGGAACAGTAGCGGAAACGCACGAAGTATCAAAGAGTGAAGCAAAGAGTAAAGAAACAAAAAGCGAGGCAAAGAGTACAGAGGAAAAAGAAGAAGCCAAAGAGGCTGCAGAGACAGCTATGGAGGAAGTATCTAATGCTGCCAGCGGTGCAAAGGGAGAGTTTGAAATTGCACTGCTTCCTACCGATATGTCCGCAACTTTTGCTGCCTGGCTGGCACAGGAACTGGAGATAGCAGTAAAACAATATCCGAATATGACATTGACGATACTGGATTCCAAGAATACTTTATCTACCCAGCTGGCAAATCTGGAAAATTGTGTTACCCAGGGATACGATTATATTATACTGCATCCGCTGGAGCCGGATGCGGAAGCAGAGCTGGTAGACCAGTATATACAGGATGGCACACCCATTTTAATGGTTAATCAGAGTGATGGCGGCAGTAAGTTTGCATCAAACGTAGATTGCGACCCTATAGAGCAGGGTTCCATAGTGGCAGAAGTAGCAGCGCAGAAGATACCGCAAAATGGTAAGGTTGTAATTTTATTAGGGCCTTCCGGAAATTCCCACTCTATTGGCAGAAGGGAAGGTTTTCAAAAGACCTTGTTTGATGCAAGACCGGATATTGAGATCTTGGATGAACAGATTGGGGACTGGGAAAAGTCAAAAGGAATGAATTTTATGGAAGACTGGCTTCAGGCATATGATCAGATTGATGCAGTCGTTTCTATGAACGATGCCATGGCTCTGGGAGCATGGGAAGCTGCCAATGATGCTAAAAGGGCGGAAAACATGACATTTTATGGGGTAGACGGACTGGCGGATGCCGTATTATCTATAAAAGATGGCGGGCTGACCGCTACCTGTGTTCAGAATGCCAAAGTAATGGCGGAAACGACCTTTGGAATTATTGACAAAGTTCTTTCAGGAGGAGAAGAATTTGAGAAAACATTAATAGAAGGGCAGCTGATCGATGAAAATAATGTAGATGAATGGATTAAGATACATACGGACAATGGACAGATTAAATAGAGTCCCAAATTGAATTGCAAAGAGATATCAAAAAGAGCCCTAAGCGGAATGGAAGCAGAAAGGAAAAAAATGAGAATAGCAACATTAACAAATCCGGAGGAAATTGTTATCACCGAAACAGAGAAACCAGTAGCAAAAGACAACGAGGTTGTGATTAAAGTGGATTATATAGGAATCTGTGGTTCTGATATACATGCGTATTATGGCAAACATCCCTTTATTAATTGTCCCATTACTCTGGGTCATGAATTTACGGGTAAAGTAGTTGAGACCGGTCAGAAGGTCAGAAATGTTCTGCCGGGAGAAATGGTGACGGCAATGCCCCAGATATTCTGTGGAGAGTGTGAACCCTGTGAAAGCGGCAGATACAATATCTGTAATACGCTGAAAGTGATCGGCTGTCAGACCCCCGGTGCAGCTTGTGATTACTTTGCCTTTGATTCTTCGCTGGTGAAGAAAATACCTGAGGGGATGCCAAACGATATTGCAGC
>NZ_JAWYAJ010000239.1:0-4851 GCF_034124845.1 Robinsoniella sp. | reverse complement strand
TTTTCCTTTATTTTATCATCCGGTATGTATTCACCCAGAAGTAATTCATTTAAGGTAATATCTAACAAACTGCAAAGGGGCATAAATAAAGAGGGGTCGGGCATAGATTTCCCCCTTTCCCATTTTGATATTGCTTTGTCAGTAATACCTAGTTTTTCTGCTAATTGCATTTGTGTCATATTTTTATTTTTACGGCATTTGGAAATGAATTGACCTATTTTTTCCTGGTCCAATTTTCATACCCTCCTTCTCTCTGCTTTAAGTCCGATTATAAATACTTTAGCGGCCAATTAACACCTACCAGTGGTAGAGTCAACAAAAAAGGTTATTTCTGCGAACTCTACTGTTAGTTTATATTCTATCTTAGCACAGATTGGTAAGTGTTTCATCAGTTGTTCTAAATTGAATTTTGCCGATGAAGAGGTTTTGTATATGAAGACCATGTACGAAATAAGAAGGCGTACCAGACCCGTCTGACGTTCACTGTGACCCGGGAGGGCAACAAATACCGGGTAAAGTTTTCCAGAAGAAATTTTCAAAAATGTACAACTTATTTTTTCCGTTTTGTCCTACCTCCCACCCTATAAAAATCAGTATAATTTAGACATAACAAAGACAAGTCCTAAGGAGGAATTTAAAATGAAGAAGAAAACAGTGATCAGTTTTATGTTAATTACATCTATGACGGCCGGTATGCTGGCAGGCTGCGGAGGCGGAGCGAAAGAAACAGAAGCAAAAAGTGAGGCAAAGACAGAGAGTCAGACAGAAGCGAAAACAGAAGCCAAAACAGAAGCAAAGTCAGAAGCCGTGACGGAAGAAAAGACAGACGCTCAGACAGAAGGGGAAACCCAGGCGAAAGCAGAGGGCAGTGCAGCAGCAGTCAATCCCGAAGAAGAAGTAACCTTATCCGTATTAGCAGGGCAGTCTACCACAGATGCGGGCATTGAAGATATGATCGATGAAGCTTTAGCAGAAAAATATCCCAATGTAAAACTGGAATGGGAATGTGTGGACTGGGGAAATGATTTCCAGCCGAAAATGCAGCAGTACATGCAGTCAGGATTGCCGGATATTATGATTGGCAAGGCTCAGGATGTTGCCACTTATGCACCCCAGGGCGTGCTCGGCGAAATCGACAGCACTTACCTGGACAGAGGGCTGGATGCAGCCAGAGAAAATGTAACCATAGACGGCAAGACATACGGAATGGTATACAATGCACTGTATCAGGGCGTTTACTATAACAAGACCATGTTTAAAGACAATGGCTGGGAAGTTCCCAAAACCATGGATGACCTGCAGAAAATCATTGATGACTGTAAAGCTAAAAATATCACTCCATTTGCAAGCCATATGGTGGATACCTGGTCTATCGGAAATGTAACTATGCAGTTTGCAATGAATGATGTGTTCAACAAAGATCCTGAGTGGGGAGACAAATTCAGAGCCAAAGAAGTAACCTTTAGTGACAGCACAGAAATGCAGGCAGCATATCAGAACAACAAGTTAATATTTGACAATACTTTTGAAAATACATTCTCAATGGAACAGACGGATTGTGACGCAAAGATGGTATTAGGGGAAGCAGCAATGAAAGTTTCCGGTTCCTGGTCCATTCAGAATTTCCTGGATATCGATGAGAACTTTGACTTTGGTATTTTCCCGTTCCCGAATCAGACCGGTGATTCCAAATTAATATTCGAACCAAACATCACAGTTATGACAAGTGCTAAAAGCGAAAACCAGAATGCAATCAACTGTGTATTGGATGTGCTTACATCTGACCAGGAGCTTGCAGTAGAAATCTATGACTATACCAAGACGGCATCCATGTTAAAAGATGTATCCCCAACATTCACAAATCCAAGCCAGGAAGATATTGATAAATATGCAGCCGATGGAATGATCGTAGACGTAACTCTTGGAAATAACCAGCTGGTATGGGGCGGATTCCAGGAAGAAAATGCAAAAGACATCGCAGCATGGCTTCAGGGTGATGAGACTTTTGAAGACTGCCTGAAAGCATCCGATGCAAGGGTAGATGCCAGCTCAGCAAATTAGTACTCCAAGCCAGCTTGTGGTATTCATGGCATCAAGTTTGAAAGGAACTTTCAAACTACTTAATAAATGCAGTACCGCAGACTTGTCTGCGGTACGCAGGAGGTATAAGAATGACAAAATTGAAAAAAAAGGGCATGGATAAAAAACTGTTCCGCCAATATTTGATACTGGTTCTGCCAGGCTTTATTATTTTTACAATCGGGCTTATTATTCCCATGTTAATGGCATTTCGGTATTCGCTCACCAGCTGGGACGGTATGTCTGCGGTAAAGCCATTTGTGGGATTAAAAAATTATATGGATCTGTTTCAGGATTCTGATTTCAGATCTGCATGGTGGTTTACTATTTTATTTACCATCGGCAATACCGTTATTCAGAATATCGTTGCACTTTTATTTGCAGTAGCGCTGGACAGTGGGATAAAAGGTCAGAAAATTTACCGAACTGCATTCTTTGTGCCTTGTCTGATCAGTGCGGTCATCGTTGGTTTTGTATGGCTGAAAATGTACTCCAATGTACTTCCGGCAATTAATGATGCACTGGGAACCAACATCAACTTTATGCTGTTTGGAGATGGCAAGACAGTATTGTCAGGACTTTTAATTGCGAATAACTGGCAGTGGATCGGTTATTGGATGCTAATTTATCTGGCTGGGCTGCAGTCTATCCCGTCAGAACTTTATGAAGCAGCCAAAGTGGATGGAGCAGGCGCCATAAAAAGATTTTTTAATGTAACAATTCCAATGCTGGCACCTGCAATTACGATCTGTGTGGTAGGTATCACGACAGGTTCCTTAAAAGTGTATGATTTACTGGTTTCATCTACAAAGGGAGGTCCCGGAAGGGCATCTACATCCATTATTTATCAGACTTACACAACGGCAATTAACGGGCGTCAGTACGGTTATGGATCAGCAATGTCCGTCACGCTAGTCCTGGTATTATTTCTGGTAGCGCTGATACAGGTGAAAGGATTAAAGAAAAAGGAGGTGCAGGCATAATGTTTGGAAGAAAAAAAGAAAAAGAGGATACACCTTCCCAGCCATATACAAAAAGCACCTTCCTCATCCAGATCGTAATGAGTCTGTGTGCAATTGCTTTTATGGCACCGATATTCATGATTTTGAATTATTCCTTTAAAACAAAAAAGGAGCTTTATCTAAGCAGCCCTATAGCACTTCCGGAAAGTTTCAGTCTGGACAACTATGTACAGGCATTTAAAAAACTGAATCTGGTAACTACTTTTGGCAATACGTTTCTCTATACGGCAATCAGTGTATTAATATTGGCACTGCTGTGCGGGACAACTGCCTGGGCAATTGCCAGATGCAATCACAAATTTTTTACATTCTGCTATATCTACTTTATTATTGGAATCCTGATTCCATACCAGGCATTGTTTTTACCAATTTACATTATTGGCTTCAATATGCATTTGACAAATACCAGAATCGGAATTATCTTCATGTATATAGCCACAGGAGTTTCCTTCGGGGTCTTCCTGATGAACAGCTTCATGTCAACTGTTCCGGTAGAACTGGAAGAATCCGCACGCATTGACGGCTGCTCCGTATTTAAAACATATTATAAAATCGTGCTGCCGCTGCTGAAACCGGCTATGGCTACGCTGGTGATCATGCAGTCGTTCCAGATCTGGAATGATTATCTGCTGGCAAGCCTTTATGTGAGCAAAAAACAGTTAAAAACGCTGACAGTAGCCATACAGTCTCTGTTTTCCGCACAGTCCAGTGATTATACCACTGCCATGGCGGCGATTGTGATCTCCGTTCTTCCCATAGCCATATTGTTTATCTGCCTGCAGAAGTATTTTATAAAAGGAATGACAGTTGGAGCAGTGAAGGGTTAGGTGTGTTTAAAAATTAAATAGCTGGATGACATCTCGAAGATTTCAAAGTCGAATGAAAATATAAAGGGGTATGTATATGATTCAAATTTTAGAAGAATATTTATTTGGTGATATGACAGCCAGATATGTAACAGATCAGAAAAAAGAAAAGGTTGGACTCATACTGCTTCCAGCATGTGAACAGGTACCCGTGGATATTTCGAAAAAACAGGAACCGGACTCTCTGGTTCAGATCAAGATAGCGGGAGATACCTATGGAGGCGCTTATTCACAGGGAAGTACCCTGCGCAATTCTCAGACGGTACAGCTGCTGAAGTTTTGGAAACAGGATATTTTGCAGGATGGAAAGAAGCATACAGTCATTACCAGCCTGAAGGATGAGCGGGGGTATGTTGTCCGCCATTTTCTTACATGGACGAATGGTGCCCTTTTTTGCCGGAGCTTTTGCGAATTTGAAAATAACAGCGGAGAGACTGCAGAACTGGAAATGTTCGAAAGCTTTTCACTGGGAGGAATTTCTCCGTATGTGGAAGGTGATTGCCACGATCAGATTATAGTCCACAGGCTGCGCAGCCGATGGAGTCAGGAAGGCCGCCTGGAATCCCAGCCCATTGAACGCCTGGAGTTAGAGCCTGCATGGGCGGATCATGCGGTACGCTGTGAACGGTTTGGCCAGGCCGGATCTATGCCTGTGAATAAGTTTTTCCCATATCTGGTTCTGGAGGATCAGAAAAACCATATTTTCTGGGGCGCACAGATTGCCCATGGGGCATCCTGGCAGATGGAAATATACAGAAAAGATGAAGGAATTGCAATGAGCGGCGGTCTGGCTGACCGGGAGCTTGGGCACTGGATGAAAAAAGTAGAACCAGGTGCCGGATTTCAGACACCGCAGGCGATATTAAGTGTTGGAAAGTGCAGGG
>NZ_JAWYAJ010000238.1:0-12093 GCF_034124845.1 Robinsoniella sp. | reverse complement strand
ATGCTGACGATTATGATAGGCACAGGGGTAAGGTGTGGGGAATTGATTGGTCTTACATGGAAAGATGTGGACACAAAAGCAAGGACGGTCAGCATAGACCATCAGCTCATTTACAAAAATCTGGGTGATGGCTGCCGCTTTCATATATCAGCTCCAAAGACAGATTCGGGTATCCGCACCATTCCCATGACGCAAGACGTTCTTAGGGCATTTGAGGAACAGCGAAAAATCAACTTCATGCTAGGCAAAGGAAAAGATGTTGAGGTTGAGGGATATAAAGGGTTCATCTTTATGGCAAAGACGGGCAGACCGTTAATGCCGAGTGCGGTCAATAACGTGTTATATAACATAGTAGACGCCTATAACAAAGAGGAAGTAAAAGCCGCTAAGAAAGATCACAGAAAAGCAGAACTGCTCCCGAAAATCTCCGCTCATATCATGCGCCATACAGCTTGTACCAGAATGGCAGAGTGCCGGATGGACATAAAGGTATTACAGTATATCATGGGTCATGCACATATTGACGTGACTATGGAGGTATATAACCATCTGGGCGACAGGGCAAGGATTGAAAACGAGATTGCAAAGCTGGACAGCATGGCGGTGAACTTCTGACACCAGAAAATAAAAATTGGTGTCAAATTGGTGTCAAAACAGAAAAAATGACAATTTCAAGAGAAATAGATAGCTGCAAACCATTGATTTTAAAGGGTTTGCAAAAAAAATCAAAAATTGTTAGCACTCAAGGGTTGACAGTGCTAATAAAATATGTTATAACACATGTATAACAAATAAAACAGTTACAACAAACCAATTTCAGATAAAAACCAAGGAGGTATGACTTATGTTACTTAGAAACAGAGCGTATGATTTATTTGATGAGATGTTCAAGGACACATTTTTCAATCCGTCTTATACGGAAAGCAGAACTGTCCAGGTGATGAAGACAGACATCCAGGAAAAGGAGAATCATTATCTGGTGGATATTGAACTGCCGGGGTATGCCAAAGAAGATATTAAGGCAGAATTAAAAGACGGCAATCTGACAATTACAGCAGTGAAAAATGAAAATAAAGAAGAGAAAGACGAGGCAGGAAAATATATCAGAAGAGAACGTTACAGCGGATCCTGCAAACGAACCTTTTATGTGGGGGATCAGGTAAGGCAGGAAGATATTCAGGCGGGATTCCAGGATGGTATTTTAAGGCTCAGCATTCCCAAGGAGCCGGTTTTGAAAGACGATCAGCCAAAGCTGATTTCAATCCAGTAATCTGCCAGGGGGATGTTTCCCTCTGATGCAGTTTATTATATAGAAACAAGTAGTATTGCGGCTAACGCCGCCAGTCAGTTATTTTCAAGGAGGTATGACTTATGTTACTTTCAAACAGAGCTTTTGATTTATTTGATGAATTGTTCCGTGACCCGTTCTTTAGCAAACCATTTTCAGACAACACGTCCCAGATCATGAAGACAGATGTTCAGGAAAAAGACAATCACTATCTGGTTGATATGGAGCTGCCGGGGTATGCGAAAGAGGATGTAAGGGCAGAACTGAAGGATGGATATCTGACAATCACCGCGAATAAGAATGAGAACAGGGATGAAACGGATAAGGATGGCAATTATATCCGCAGAGAACGTTTCACAGGTACCTGCAAACGAACCTTCTATGTGGGGGACAGCGTTCGTCAGGAAGATATACAGGCGGGATTCCAGGATGGTATCCTGCGTCTGATGATTCCCAAAGAAGCTGCCGGGAGAATTGAGGAGCAGCCAAAACTCATTACGATACAATAAAAACAAAATGCATAAATGTGATACGGGATGTCCTGCTGAAGACTCAGCGGGACATCATATTTTTTACCATTTTTATAAAATCCAGAGCGTAAAGGGGCATATAGGAACCCTTGCGGTATGCAATGCTCAAAGTGGTGCTAATGCGGGGTTTGCCTACTGAAAAGCATACGGGAGGTGTCTGAAAATGCATATTTTTGATATAACTCTCCGGTGCAAAACATATGCCCAGATCCTGCAGGACCAGTAGAACTGCCGCCTGGGTATTTCTGGTATGAAGAAAAACGGTGGGACTGATTTTGTGTTTTCGAAATAGATCAAGAGCAATTCTTCCGGTGGTCTGTTCCGGAAAATGCAAAATGAAGTTGTCGCTGGCAAAAAGTGCGAGATCTATATAGGGATAGGGGCTGTCCGGTCCGATAACGCCCAAAGATGCAAACGGATGACGGGGAGACACCACAAGTACGATTTCTTCCTCGCCCAGAGATTCATACGTGAGTTTGGGATGGGGAGAGGATTCATTAAAAATAGCAAAGTCAATCTGGTCATCCAGCAGGAGTTTTTCCTGTATGGCATAAGTCTCTTCCAGGCAATTGATCCGGATATGAGGATATTTCTGGTAAAAAGCAGGGAGAATAGTGGGAATCATACAGGAACTGCGCATCAGGGGAAAGGCAATATTCAGTTCCCCTTCATTGCACTGGGTAATGTCTTTTAATTCTTTTTCCCAATCCTGATTGAGCGCCATCATTTTCTTCGCATATGCCAGATACCGCTTCCCGGCATGTGTGGGGATATAACGGTTATCAACCCTGCCGAAAAGTTTGCAGCCTAATTGTTTTTCCAGCTTCTGCAGGTACTTGCTCAGCGTAGGCTGGGAAATATACAATTCCTGCGCAGCCTTTGTGATATTCTGGTGTTTTGCAATGCATAATATATAGTCAAATTCTTTGATATTCATGGGATACCTCATTATAAAGATAGAGTTTACCTGCATACGATAGTTTGCTGCAGTTACCATAAGCCGTTATTCACTTTTGGAATAATCATTATGGTAAATAGGAATTGGACATGCTTTTATCCTTATCATACAATAGATATAGAAAAGAAGCAAGTCGAATACCCCCAGCCAGCTCTGACGATACATCAAACTTGTAACGCAGGAAGCAGCAGGGGAATAAAAGCACGTAAAAGGAGAGAAGAAAATGAAACAATGGTTGGAGAAGCAGTTTCAGTTGTCAAAGTACCAAACGAATTTGAAAACAGAGTTGATTGCAGGTGTTACCACATTTGTCACAATGGCGTATGTATTGGCAACAGTACCGAATATGCTGAGTTCAGCAGGACTGGATAAGCATGTGATGCTGACAGCGATGGTACTGCTGATTATTTTGACCAGCGTGGCAATGGCTATTTTTACAAATCGTCCGTTTGCGCTGGCGCCGGGGCTTGGCAGCGTTGGAATTGTTACGGCAATGATACAAAATGACGGTATTTCCCCTGAGATTACAGCAGGTGTAATTTTTCTAAGCGGTGTATTGTTTATACTGGTTACATTTTTGGGGCTGCGGGAAGCAGTTGTAAAAGTGATACCCATGAGCCTTAAACATGCAGTCAGTGCCGGAATCGGTCTGTTTATTGCACTGCTGGGTGCAAAGAGCTGTGGTCTGATCATTGCAAATGAGAGCAAGAAAAGCTTGGCATTTGGAGATCTTGCTTCTCCGGAAGTAATCGTAACGGTGATTGGGTTTATTATTCTTCTGGTGATGAAAGTACGTAATGTTGCAGGAGGAATGATTTTAACCATCTTGATTACCACCATTGTGGGAATCCCATTTGGTGTTACAAAGCTGCCGGAGAGCATCCTGTCTATGCCGGCTAATATCGGAACCCAGTTCTTAAATATCGATATTGCAGGGGCACTGAACTTCGCGTATATACCATTCTTAATAGCACTCTTTGTACCGGATTTCTTCTCTACCTTTGGTACGGTTCTGGGTGTTGGGGCAAAAGCGGGATATCTGGACAAAGACGGGAATCTGCCGGGGATTGACCGCTGCTTTAAAGTGGATGCAATTGCAACCAGCTTTGGCGCATTATTTGGCATGCCCAGCATGACGACCTATCTGGAATCCTCCGCAGGCGTAGAGGCTGGTGGAAAGACAGGACTTACGGTAGTTGCAACTTCAGCCTGTTTTGCCCTTGCTTTATTCTTCGCACCGGTTGCATTGATGATACCATCAGCAGCAACGGCGCCGGTATTGATTTATATTGGAATCGGAATGTTAAGCGCCATGAAGAATATTAAATATGAAGAAATTACAGAGAGCATCCCCGCATTTGTCTGTGTGACATTTACGATCTTTGCCAATAACATTGCAAATGGTATCTGTGCTGCAATTCCTACGTATTTTATCATGAAAATCGCATCAGGCAAGATCAGAGAAATCTCTAAGGTAATGTATATTCTGGTTATTGTATGCCTCTTGTATTTTTATACCATTGTATAGGAGATATATATGGAAAATGTGGATTTAGTAATTCGAAATGGGAAAGTATTTAACAGTTATCTGAAGTGTTTCCGAAGGGCGGATGTGTATGTGCTGGACGGAAGAATTTATTATATTGATGTGAAAGAAAATGGGAAGACGGAAATTACTGCCGAAAAAGAACTGGACGCTTCCGGTTATTATATAATCCCCGGATTGATTGATATTCACATGCATATCGAAAGTTCTATGATGACGCCCCGGACATTTGCCGGTTTTGCCGGAAAGTGCGGTGTTACTACCGTTGTCTCTGAACCTCACGAGATGGCTAATATTAAAGGACTAAACGGAATTTATGAAATGATGGCGGATGGCGGGCATGCACCCATTGATATCTTCTATGGCATTCCCAGCAGTGTACCATCTACCAATGAGAATCTGGAGACAACCGGTGAGATTATTGACTGTCAGGCGATGAAAGAATTGCTTGAGAGAAAAGAGGTAATCTGCGTTGGAGAAATTATGAATTACAGACAGATCATCCGGGAAAATGATCTTGAGATTACAAAGTTTTTAAAATATCTGCGGAAAAAAGATCCCAATTTTGTCATTGAAGGACATTGTCCCTCCCTTACAGGGCTGGACCTGGCTAAATTCCTCTATCTTGGCATTGACGGAGATCATACGGAGCATACCCTGGAAGAAATACAGCAGAGATTCGAAAATGGAATGTTTGTGGAATTGCAGGAGAAGATGTTAAGGCCGGAAATTCTGGATTATATCCGGGAAAACAGGCTTTATGAACACTGCGGATTTGTAACGGATGATACAATGGCGGATAAGCTGTATGAAGAAGGACAGCTGAATAAGGTACTTGAGGAAGCAATTCGCATGGGGTTCCCCACAGAAGAAGCAATTTACTGCGGGACCTATACCAATGCAAGAAGGATGAACCTCAGGGACAGAGGAGTGCTGGCACCTGGAAAAACAGCCGATTTTGCCCTGATTACCGGATTTGACAGTTTAGAACCGGATTATGTATATAAAGATGGAAAGCTTATTGCATCTAAAGAACAGGCTGGAGGAAAGCTGGCGAGGACAATTCAGCCGGAAGAGAGCCAGCCAGGAGAGAGTCAGCCGGAAGAGAGCCAGCCAGGAGAAAATCAGCAGGCAGGGAATCGACATATCTTCCCGGAGGATTATTATCACAGCGTCTGCATTCCGGTACTTAAACCGGAAGATTTCCAGGTTTGTGTCAAGCTGAAATCAGGAAGTGTACAAGTCCGGGTCATTGAGGTTTCAAATGGTAGGACGCAGACCAGTGAAAAAATAGTATCTATGCCTGTCAGAGATTATAAGATCTGCTGGGAAGGGACCGGATGCCTTCTTGCTATGGTACTGGAGCGTTACGGTAAAAACGGGAATATCGGTTATGGCTTTGTCACCGGGGACTGTCTGAAAGAAGGAGCGTCGGCGTCAACCTATTTCCATGACCATCACAATTTATTTGTAATAGGAGAAAATGTCCGGGATATGCAGGCTGCTGTGGAAAGAATCCAGGAGCTTCAGGGTGGAATTCTCACCGCTTTTCAGGGGAAAATCAGCGCAGAACTACCACTCCCGGTAGCTGGCATACTGTCAGACCGCCCAGTTGATGAAATTGGTCCGGCGCTGAAGAAAGTGCGAAACAGCCTTTTTCAACTGGGGTATCGCCATTACAATCCGGTCATGTCTCTCTGCACATTGGGGCTGCCGGTTAGCCCAGCACTGAAACTGACCGACAGAGGGCTGGTGGATGTGATAAAGGGAGAGATTGTTGAACTGGTGATCAGTTAGAAAACAGGGTATCAGTGAATTAAAAGAGAATAGATGAAGTAGATATGTACTCACGGAGAAGATCTGGTGGATCTTCGCTGTGGGTATTTTTATGTGTATGTTATAAGAGGGAGAGTGTGGACAAGACAGAGGCTATGGGATGTGATATAGATACAGAGAAAAAGGTATTACGTGAATATAGCAAAAAATAGCAAAAAATATCATAGAATTTGTTAGAGATCTGTATTTACTCTAAAAAACCGGAAAGGACACCGAATAATAAAAAATGCATATGATTCTATATAACGAATATTATATGGGTGGTGAATTTGTTTTATGCATTTTTTATCTGCATTTTTATTTGCAATTTCCGCTAATCTGGATAATCTGACGATTGGCGTTGCATATGGTATAAAACGTATTAAGATAGAACCGGAAAGTAATCTTGTAATTGCGTGTATCACAGCGATTGGTACATTTTTGTCCATGTCTCTGGGATCACTGTTTACCGAAATCATAAGCACAGAGACAGCAAATCTGATTGGATCGTCTATTCTTGTTTTTGTGGGAGGACTGTTTATAGCTGAATTTATCTGGAAAGAGTTTAGGAAGAACCGGGTGAAATCGGGTTCGGAAGATAATCAGAAAAAGGATAAAACCTGGCTGAAAAAAAGCATGGAAGAAGGAGATAAGGACGGATCCGGAAACATTGATATGCGTGAGGCAGTTACATTGGCATTAGCACTTACCGTAAATAATATAGGACTTGGGATCGCTGGGAGTATTACCGGTCTATCCGTGTTCTGGACTTCCGTTTTTACGCTTTTAGTAAGTTACTTTTTTATATCTGCCGGGCAGCGTTTTGGCAGAGGATGTCTGTCAAGGATATTTGGTAAGTATGCAACGGTTGTATCCGGACTGATTATTTTTGGCATGGGTTTATATGAAATGTTTGTCTAGTAATACAGCTAATCTGTCAGCTGGCCGCAAAACTGGTATTTTCTAACCTTTCCGAAGCACTTTTTGGCGGCACGCAGGTATTCGTTCCGAAATCCTGATGGATTTCGCATCTCATTGCCCGCTTAGTATCCGATGGAAGCCATCGAATACTATCCGCCAAAAACACTTCGAAATCCCTGACCCGAACATCCTGCTATCTCTTTTTTCTAAATATCTGAAATTTTTCGGGCAATGTCAGGAAAATCTGTTATAATCGCATCAACTCCCAGTAACATTATTTTTTTCATCTGTTCTTTTGTATTGACTGTCCACACGTGCAGAGGCAGATGGTATCTCTTACAATCCTCCAGAAAATCAGGATACTGAAGAAGATAGGTTGCGGGATGCAGGGCATTAACCCCTATGTTATTGCCGTAAGCGGGAACATTGATCCAGCCGTCTTCATAGAGAAGCCCGGTGCTGACAGATGAATCCAGCTCTTTTAGAGATTTTAAGGTATAGTGGTTAAAGGAGGAATAAATAATTCGTTCTTCCATCTGCATTTCTCTGGCAAGTTTCAATGCCTTTTCCTCTATTCCGGGATAAAAACAGATGCTGGTTTTAAGCTCGACATTCACGGTAAGGTTTGTGGGGGATATCAATTCATACACTTCTTTTAAGGTGGGAATACATGCCTTTGTAAATTCGGGATGTGTTCTGTTAAAAGGTAATTGTTTTAATTCCTTAAGGGTATAGTCCTTAATCCAACCATTTTTACCGGTTACGCGATTAATTTTTTCATCATGTGCAACGACGATTTCTCCGTCTTTTGTCAGTTGTATATCCAGTTCAATACCATCAGCATTCTGGTGAATTGCAAGTTCAAATGCTTCCAGCGTATTTTCAGGTGCATAACCGGAAGCACCTCGGTGTGCCCAGATCTTTGTTTTCATAATGAAACCTCACTCATATATTTTGGCTGTTCATATACATTTGTGTATGAATGCTTTGGTTCATTATAGTACTCTTTGGAAAGAGATACAATTATATTTTATGGGAGGATAATAAAAAATGTCTGTGGTACTTGGGATGAGCAATATCCTGTTGGATGGTACTAATGCAGTCAGTTCTGCTTAAACGTTCATAAATGAATGATCTGGAACGTCCGGTACAGGAACAAAACAGATGATAACATGCCCAGATCATTAGAAATGGAATGAAAATCAGGTATAGTGTTCCAAATCGTAGAATACATTGCTGCAGTGTAAGTCTATTTTCTGCATCACAGGAAGAAATTCGGATTTTCAGCAGCCATTTTCCAGGAGTATAGCCATCTGTAAGATAAGTACACAGCACAAAGTAAAAAACTGGAAGGAAGAAACAGGCAGCAAACTGGATCAGGAAAAAGACTGGTGGCATAAAGGTTGTCAGAATTACAGTTGGTACACCGATAACAGCAAGGATGGTCCAGTCAAGGACAAAGGCGGCAAGCCTTCTGCAAAAAGAGACGTGTAACCCCTTTTCGTATGCAATTTTATCCAGATGTTCTCTGCTTGGCAGCAATCGCATAATTATTGCGGATGAGATATAGCCAAGCATTCCGCCTCCGGTGTTCAGCATCAGATCATCTACGTCGAATAACCGGTATCCCCTGGGATAAATTCCATATAATCCGCTTAACTGTGTAAGTTCAAAGAACAGGCTCAGAGAAAAGCTGATCAGTAATACTTTTTTCCAGCTGCATCTGAAATAATACCGAAGGTACACACCCAGAGGCAAAAAAAGCAGGATATTAAATAGGACTTGTAAAAAGCAGTTTTGTGTCAGTGCATTCAACCAGGTTCCTGGTGAAGAGATCCGAAAAGTTGTTTCTCTTAAGAAATCCCTTACAAACTGGAACGGAACGAGCTGAGTCTGGGGACCTGTGTATCCGGCTACCTCGCTAATGGAGGGAAGCGGCAGTATTACAAGAAAATACATGCATAACAGGTACAGTACAAAGGAGTATATGATCACGGACCGGAACAGCGGTATGGAGCCATATTTTCGGTATTGATAAATCATGTATGGAAATGTAATTATAATTGCGAGTAATGGAAAAACTGCAATAGCTTCTTTAATTGGGATCAGGTATATATTCATAATATAGCACCGCCTTTCTTGCCTTAATGATATCAAAATGAATTATTGGGTGCCATAATTGCAGCTTACATTTTAAGAAGATAACTTACAATTTTGTAAGCCGGATACTTCAGGTCCTGGATCATCGTCATTTATCTGCATTCTTTATATAGAAAGATCAGTGGAAAAAAGCAAAAATGATAAAAAAGTGAAAAATACAAACAAAATATTGTAAAGAGAAACCAGAGTTTGTATGCTATGATTTTTTATAAATATAAAATTTCGGGTGATGCTTTGCTGTAACTGTGTTTCCCGGCAAAAAAGGAACGGAGGATTGTTATGAAGAGAAAGAATGGATTTGCCAGAGGCGTCAGCTTAATGTTGTCTGTGGCATTGGTGCTAAACACAATCGTGATGCCGGTATCGGCATCCGGATATAATGAAGCGGCGGTATCAGCCGGCGGTCAGGTGCTGGAAACAGAATATGAGCAGTCAGAGAACCGCGGAACAAAAACAGAGATTAATCAGCCTGAAGGTGCTGAAATGGAGAATAAATCAGAAATAGGAATAGAATCAAATCCAGTTATAGACTTAGATTCAGGTATAGCTACAGACACAGACACATGCATAAATTCCGTTACTGAGGCAGAAATTGATTCAGACAAATTTGCAGAAACAGAGACAGAAACAGAGACAGAAACAGAGACGGAGTCAAACGGCGGACAAGGGACCACAACTAAAAAAGAAATGGATGTTGACGCCCTAACCGTAACCGGGAATGAATCAGGCTTGGGACAGGAGCCGGAAAACGTGACCGAAGAAAACAACGTAAAGGCTTTGGCAGATATGGAAACCGGGTTATTTGGTGAGATTTTCAATACAGAGGGTTATCGCGGGGGTTCAATTGAACTCTTTAATTTTGAAAATAAAACGGGAGAGCAGATTTTTCCTTCCTTAAGTGGACAGAATCTAAGACCGGTATTTGATAAATATAATGGAAATAAAGGGGACGAGCAGTTTGCTACAGCCAGATTCACCGGAAAAATAAACGTAGAAAAAGCTGGAGATTATAAATTCTTTGGCTGGGGAGATGACGGATTCCGGATATGGATTGACGGGAAAATGGTCATTGATTTCTGGGTACAGGAATGGGAAAAGGAACAGACCAGTAAAGAGGTTGCTTTAAGTGAAGGATTGCATGATATAAAGATCGAATATTTACAGGGGTGGGGCGGTGCTGTTCTAAAGCTTTCGTGGGAATCCATAAACGCAAATATAGCGAAGGAAGTAATTCCGGAAAAAGTTTTTTATCATGTTAAAACTCCGGCTGATGCAGGTTTAACGGCTCAGTTTTATAAAGTAAACGGTAAGCCCTCCAGTATTACATCCTTTGGATTTGCTGGTGAACCGGTGAATCAGGTTTTACCAAATCTTGATGGACGGGAAGGTTTAAAAGAAGCAATAGAGCTAAGTAATGGAAGCAGTGAATATGCTTCTGCAATTATTCACGGGTATATAACACCCCAGGAGAGCGGTGATTATGAATTTGTAATGAACGGGGACGATGCATTTCGTTTTTGGATCAATGATGAGCTTAAGATTAACTCGTGGAAACTTCATTCAGACCAGACCAAGATCAGTGAGCCGGTACATATGGAAAAAGGATTTCTTTACAAAATCAGAATTAATTATGCACAGGCCGATGGAGATGCTAATCTGAACCTATCCTGGAAGAAGGAGGGAGGTCAGGCGCAGGTTGTTCCGGCAGAGTGTTTTCGGCAGGCGGCAAAAGCAATCCAGGGAGAAACAGCAGCGGAAGACCAGCATGGACTTCTGGCAGAAGTTTACGGAGACATCTTTTTGGAAGAAAAAAAAGGTGAAGTAATTGCACCAGTACTTGATAAATCACTTTCCATTAAAAAAATATTATCCCAGTATAACGGTTCGGAAGAATATGGTTCTTTCCGTTTTAGCGGACAGGTAAATGCAGAAGAAGCAGGTGATTACACCTTTTATCTGATTGGAGATGATGGTTTTCGCCTTTGGGTAAATGATGAACTGGCAATTGATTTCTGGGAATCGAAGTGGGATAAGCAGCAGGTAAGTCAGCCAATTCATCTAAATGAGGGCAGAAATGATATTCGTATTGAATACTTCCAGGGGTATGGCGGAGCTTATATTATGCTGGAATGGATGAAACCCGGAGCAGAGGAAAAAGAAGTAATTCCAACGGAAAACCTTTATCCGGCAAATACAAAAAAAGGTTTAATCGGAGAAATCTATCAGGAAAATGGAGGCGGTCAGATAAAACTGGCTGAGGTATTGGCGAATGAGGTGTCATCAGAGCAGTTTTCATTAAATTCCCTGGTCAGCTATTACGAGGGAAATGAGAACGCACCGGCAAATGTAGAATTAAACGGTAAAATTAAACCCCATGTATCCGGAACCTATGAATTGGCATTTGGGGCTTCCGGTAACTATCAGGTGTATTTGAATGATGAAAAAATTATTTCTCAAAATGCGGGAAATGTATATAAAGAAGCCCAAAGCGGAAAAGTTGAACTGAAGAAGGGAATCTATTATAATCTTACGGTTATTGCAGAGAATCTGAATCTTAAGGAAGATATGAATCTGTCCTGGACATTGGATGGGGTTAGATCCGTGATTGGAGAAGATCAGTTATATGCACCGGAAGCAATGTGGTATGAAAATGTTACGGCGAGAGAAAAATTATATGTGGGTCTCACAGAGGCAGCTGCTCTTCGTAAAAATACGGAAGCGGGAACCGGTGAAGGTCAGATTGCAAAAGAGCATATGGATAAGTTTGCTGCTGTTATTGATGAAATAGCAGCAGATGCAAAGGATTTTGATATCATAGCATCTGTTCTGAAAGTGGACACCAATAAGATCACCGATGCAGTGGCTGAATTTAAAT
>NZ_JAWYAJ010000237.1:0-18199 GCF_034124845.1 Robinsoniella sp. | reverse complement strand
CAGCACAAGATAGCCCTGGGACGTTTTGCCAGCGGTATGTTCCTTACGCTGAGCAGCGGTCTGGACATAGACCAGAGCCTGACCATGACCTCAAAGCTGGTTGATAACACGGAATTACAGGAAAAGATCAAAAAGTGCCAGGCTGCCCTGGAAGAAGGGGAAAGCTTTTCCCATGCCGTTACCCGTTCTGAACTTTTCTCAGGAGTCTATGCACGAATGATTGCAGTGGGTTTTAAAACCGGTAATGTAGATGAAGTGATGAGGAAAGTAGCTGACCAGTATGAGGAAGAGGTTGACAACCGGATCGAAAAATTGATTGCTGTCCTGGAACCTTCTCTCGTTGTTGCTCTTTCTATCATAGTAGGTGTTATCCTGCTTTCTGTTATGCTGCCGCTTATGGGTATCATGTCCAGCATCGGACCGTTTTAGGAGGTATTGTTATGAACCGTTTTCACCAGTTACCTTTTCACCGCAGAATAAGAGCCGGTTTCCTGATACCGATTTGTACTTTTGGACTTGTTATGATTATATTTTTATATGGAATTGGCAATATCTCAGCTACAACTGATGCAGAACAGCAGAGAACCCTGGCTGATGCCCTGAGGCGCTGTGCCGTACAGAACTACGCCCTCACCGGTTCTTATCCGGATACCCTGGAAGACCTGCTGGCACATTATGCTGTGGCATTTGATGAAAATAAGTATATTATCCATTACGAGCCCTTTGGTTCTAATATTATGCCAGATATAACCATTGTTAAAAAATAGGAGGCTGCCTTATGAAGAATTTCCGGTCAAAGGAACACGTTATTGATATAGTATTCACCCTGTCCCTGTTCTGTGTTTTCGCAGCTTCAGCGCTATTTGTGGTTCTGATCGGTTCTAACGTTTATCGCTCTACCGCCGGGCAGATGGCAGAAAATAATTCTTCCCATACCGCCTTATCCTATATATCAGAAAAGATCCGGCAGGCTGACGGTACCGGAGATATATCCATTACAAGTCTGTCCGGCACCGATGCCCTTGCTCTTAAGACCCAATATGAAGGGCAGGACTATATTACTTATATATATGAGGATCAGAGTGAGTTGAAGGAGCTGTTTGCCAAGGCAGACTCTGCCGTATCCGCTTCTTCAGGCCAGTCTATTACAGATATTACCTCACTTAATATGGAAGAAGTACGGGATGGACTATACCATTTTGCTGTTTCTACAGAGGATGGTAATCGTATCGACCTCTATATCCATCCGAGAGCAGAATCGGAAAGTCAATCGTGACAGCCATTAAAAAGCAATTTATTAGCACGCTTCGGAAGACATAGAATAAGAAAGAAGGATCCATATGAAAAAAAATACTCCTTCCAAATCCAGTTTATTTTTAATCGAATTAATTATTGCCATATTGTTTTTCACAGTAGCAAGCGGCATCTGCATTCAGCTATTTTCAAAATCTTTCTTGCTCAGCCAGAGTTCTAAAAATTTGAGCACGGCATCCCGGCTGGTATCAAATACGGCTGAAGTGCTGGAAAGCTGCGGCGGATCCCTGGAAGAAGTGCAGTCACTTTTCCCCGAAAGTGTGGCTGACGGAGATTCCATACGCTTCTATTATAATGCCTCCTGGGAGAAATGCAATGAAGCTGATGGCAAGTTTACGCTGATCGCTACCGTTACCGGGGATACAGAAAAAAGCGTCTCCATCTCATCCTATGAAACAGAAAAACCGGAAAAGCTGATATATTCTCTTGCAACCCAAATAAACATTCCTCATACACTTGAGTGACAGAAAGGCCGTTTATGATGAAAAAGAAAAAGAAGCACACTTTTTTAAATATCGGAACTTCTTCCATTCTGCTTGTATTTGTACTTTTGTGTCTGGTAACCTTTGCCATTCTTTCTATTGTAAATGCCAACATGGATTATCAATTGAGCAAGAAGAATGCAGACCATACCAGTGCCTATTATCAGGCGGACTTAAAAGCCAAGCAGGAACTGGCTGAAATTGATGATATTTTATACAGAGAATATAACTCGCAGTCTTTTTCCGACGCCGAGTCTTATTATACTCACATAGTAAAAGTGCTGTCAGATGCGGGTACCTATACCTTTAACCAGGATCTTTCATCACCCAGAATGTCCTATGAGGTGCCGATTACGGAAAATCAGATATTGAACGTAACTCTCGAACTGCATTTCCCAACACAAACCGGTGAACACTTCTATCGTATTATCACCTGGAACAGCCAGTCAGACAGCAGCTGGGAACCGGAAAGTAACGTACCTGTATTCAACGGAACTTTTGAATCTGAATTTTAGGAGGATTTTTCATGGAAATAAATGAGCTCTTGGAGCATGCAGTTGAAGCCGTGGCATCAGATGTTTTTATTGTAGCCGGGCTTCCTCTGTCCTATAAAGTTAACGGCACTATGGTGCATGACAACTCAGATCGGCTTATGCCAAACGATACCGAAACGATCATAACGGAAATATATCAACTTGCCGGAAACAGATCTATGCAGATTCTTCTGGATAAAGGAGATGATGATTTTTCTTTTTCCATCACCGGCCTCTCCAGATTTCGAATCAATGCATACCGCCAGCGTGGTTCCCTGTCTGCGGTAATCAGAATCATACGTTTTAACCTGCCTGACCCAAAGGAATTCGGAATTGGTGATCATATCCTGCGGCTTGCAGAATTTAACAAAGGGCTCGTTCTGGTTACCGGTCCTGCGGGAAGCGGAAAGTCCACAACACTCGCCTGTCTGATCGATGCCATTAACTCCACCAAGGAAAGGCATATCATCACACTGGAAGACCCTCTGGAGCATTTGCACCGCCATAAAAAAAGTATTGTAAGCCAGCGTGAGATTAATACGGATACGGAAAGCTATCTCATCGCTCTGCGGGCTGCTCTGCGGCAAAGCCCGGACGTCATTCTGCTTGGTGAAATGCGTGACTTTGAGACAATACAGGTCGCCATGACCGCTGCAGAAACGGGTCATCTGGTATTCTCCACCCTCCACACCATAGGGGCTGTAAATACCGTAGGAAGAATTATCGATGTATTCCCGCCAAGCCAGCAGACTCAGATCACCGTCCAGTTATCCATGGCATTACAGGCAGTTGTATCCCAACAGCTGGTTCCATCCGTTGACGGAAAACTGATTCCTGCCTTTGAGGTATTGACACTGACCCCTGCAATCCGGAATATGATCCGTGAGAACAAAATCCCACAGATCGACGGGACTTTATATTCTTCCTCTTCGGATTCCATGTTCTCCATGGATGCCAGTCTGGTAAACCTCTGCAAAAAAGGCCTGATAACAGCTAAGACCGCCATGGAATACGCGGTGAAGCCGGATATGATACAGCGGAAGCTTTAATCCTTCACAGCCCATGGGTCCCATCATGCTGGATAAACCTGCTTTGCGGCAGTAATCTGCTGCTGCAAAGCGTCCCTGCCTCAGCCAGCCTACTTGATACTATTCTGATACCGCTGATACTGTTTCGGCGTCATATCTGTAAACTTCTTAAAATGATTGCAAAATGAGGCTGCGTCCTTAAATCCACAGGAATACGCAGTTTCTGTGATACTGTACTTCCTCGTTTCCAGCATATTCATAGCTGTTTTTAAGCGGAATTGAATTAAAAACTGCTTTGGTGCACACTGCTCAACCTCCATAAAGATTTTATACAGATAAGTCCGGTCAATTCCAACATACTTGGCGATATCGCTGATTTTAATGGGGTATCCATAGTTATGGCAGATATAGTCAACCGCCTTTTGGAAATACTGCTGTTCATAACTTTCTTGTGGTTCATCCGATTCTCTCACCATAAGTGCCATGACCTGATAGAACATACCGGTCAGTTCAAATTCATCTTCTTCATGCTCCAAAAAGATCTGAGCAAGTTTTTCCATTCTTTCTAAAAACAGATCTGTCTGTTCCGGGTGAAAGGTCAGTTTATGTTCCCGAAACCCGGTTCGTTTTAATATCCGCTTTGCCTCATATCCATCAAAAGCAACCCAGGCATACTCCCAGGGCTCCCGGTCATCTGCCCTGTACAGGGTCATCTCATTTGGATAAATTAAAAAAGCCTCGCCCTGCTGCAAATAAAATTTTTGTCCTCCTGTTTCATAGGTCCCCTTTCCTTTCAAAACCACATGCATCAAGTAGTGGGGACGCAATGCCGGTCCAAAAAAATGACCGGATTCACATTTCTCCCGCCCGGCATAATACACCGACAGAGACTTTGAATACCTGCTTTCCATATATCCTCCTTTCTATTACCTTTCAACAAATCAACAATTTTTACGAAACAATTTAGATAGTCTCTCCATAGGATATATTATATAATAATTTACAACAGATAACAAATATAATCCACTTAAAACCAGGAGGTCTCATATGATTAAAATAACATTTATGGGTGCCGGAAGCACTATATTTGCAAGAAATGTACTGGGTGACTGTATGTGCACCCCAGCTTTATGCGAAAGTGAAATAGCACTCTATGACATCGACAGGCAGCGTCTTGAAGATTCAGAAATTATTTTACAGGCAATCAACAAAAACGTAAATGAAGGACGAGCTACCATTAAGACTTATTTAGGAGTAGAAAATCGTAAAGATGCACTCCGTAATGCAAATTTTGTTGTGAATGCAATACAGGTAGGCGGATATGATCCCTGCACGATTACAGACTTTGAAATCCCCAAAAAATACGGCTTAAGGCAGACAATTGCAGATACCCTGGGAATCGGCGGTATTATGAGAGCCCTGCGTACTATTCCGGTTATGGCTGATTTTGCAAAAGATATGGAAGAAGTATGCCCAGACACTCTTTTTATGAATTATACCAACCCTATGGCTATGTTAACCGGTTATATGCAGCGCTATACCAAAATTAAAACCGTAGGTCTGTGCCACAGCGTTCAGAAATGTTCTGAAGATCTGATGAAAGCCCTTGGCATGGAAGATAAACTGGATGGCAGACGGGAACTCATCGCCGGAATCAATCATATGGGATGGCTTCTGGATCTCCGTGATCAGGACGGAAATGATCTATATCCCGAAATCCGTGAACGTGCTGCAAAGAAAAATGCAGAAGAAAAACATGATGACATGGTTCGTTACGAATATATTAATACATTGGGATATTACTGTACAGAATCCAGTGAACATAACTCCGAATATAATTCTTTCTTCATTAAATCCAAATATCCGGAACTGATTGAAGCATACAATATTCCTTTAGATGAATATCCAAGAAGATGTATCAAACAGATCGCTGAGTGGGAAAGTGAAAAGGCCTCTATTCTGAAGGATGGCAAGATCACCCATGAACGTTCCCTGGAATACGCTTCTTACATTATGGAAGCCGTGGTTACTAATAAACCTTATAAAATAGGCGGTAACGTATTAAATACCGGTTTGATTGACAATCTGCCTGCAGATGCCTGTGTAGAAGTTCCATGCCTTGTAGACGGCAGCGGAGTTACTCCATGCCACGTAGGACGTCTACCGGTACAGTTAGCTGCTATGAATATGACTAATATTAATCCTCAGCTGCTGACCATTGAAGCAGCCGTTACCAAAGACCGCAGCCATATCTACCAGGCTGCTATGATGGACCCCCATACCGGAGCGGAACTTAATATCACTGACATTAAAAAAATGTGTGATGAATTAATCGAAGCACATGGGGATTACATGAAAGATTTCCAGTAATAATCCGATAAACATACTATATCAGGGGCGCCCTAAATGCAGTAATTAGGGTGCCCCTTTTTTATCCTTCCACTCTTAATGCTTTATATTTATCCAGTACATAAATAAATAAAAATAAACGCAGTTGCAGATTTTTACATCAATTTCTGAAAGTCATCAACTGAATTAGAAGCTGCCGCTATTCTTATCCACCCCGACAATTTGTCCACATCCTTTTCAGATATAATTTTCTGCCTCAAATCATCTGATACAGTACCTTTCATACCCAGAAATTCTACGATAGCTTCTGCCTTTCCCTGAGACAGCCCCTGAGATAATCCCTGAACTATCCCCTGAGAAATCCCATCATCTACCAGCATTTGACCTAATCTTGTCATATTCATTACCTCCTTTACTTCATTTATTTCTTCATATTTTAAAAACTTTTCTGCAAGTGCGTAAATTACGGCTTGTATCTTTTGGGCTTCTTCTGCTTTTAAACAAATTTCTCTGCCGACAATCTGAAGTGCATTCTTTATCCTGTCTTTCATTGATATTTTTCCCAGCATCAGCGGAGTCAGTGCCAGGGCAACCATTTCCTGCATATAACCTCACTTTCCATATACTAATGCAGAAATTTACCTATTTCAAAAACAGAGCAAATCAGAAATTGCTCCACATATAAGATAATGGCTGAATTTATATTTTTATTTTTTAATTGAATTTCGCTTTGAAATAAAGCGTAGAATAAAATCAGAAATTAGAATTTAGTGCTTAATGCTTATAAATAGATAAATTTCGCATCTAACCACTATCTTATTAAAAATAATAGCAAACTAATTCTTTGCTGTCAATATGTATTCAGAATATACTTTTCTATAGAGTCAGAAAATGCCTGTTTCTCTGCAATCCCCACACCCTCTTTAAGTTGACGCATTTCCCCCGCTATATTATAATAAACATACAGTTAAATAGAGGAGGGGATTACATGGAATTACAGGTTGGTTATACCGACTCTGCCAACTACAAGTGTCTGGAAGACCTGCAGCGTGACTATGTGGATCTGTACCTGAGCTATTGTGGGATTGAAAATTGTGAAGCCGGATTTGGCTTTGGGCCCCAGACCAGGACGGAATATGTAATACATGTCATAACGAAAGGCAGAGGCTTTTTTCAAGTAGGCAAAGAAATATATCCTCTGGAAAAGGATCAGGCTTTTTTAATTACACCTGGTGTAGAGAGTTATTACGAGGCTGATAAAGAAGATCCCTGGTCATATATTTGGATAGGATTTAATGGTCTGAAGTCCTATGAATGCATTTCAAATGCCGGTTTTTCAAAAGAAGAACCTACTATTTCACTTAATTGTACGGACAAGCTGATTTCCTGTATTTCCCAAATGCTGGAAGCTCGACAGCTTACATACGCAAATGAACTAAAGCGGGGCAGCTTATTAATGCAATTTATGGCTTTCATCATTGAAGACTATTCCCTTCGGGATCAGGAGCATATTAACTACGATTATTCCGGAGCAATCTATGTAAAGCATGCCATTAATTTTATGTCCCACAACTACTCGAAAAAGATAAAAATTAATGACCTGGCTAATTATATCGGCATTAACCGAAGCTATCTTACCAATAGCTTTAAAAAAGCAATGGGTGTCTCACCACAGGAATTCCTGGTAAATCTTCGTATGAATAAAGCGGCTTCTCTCCTACAAAAAACGGCTTTACCAATCAGTACGATTGCGATCCAGGTTGGCTATGACGACCCATTGGCTTTTTCCAAGATATTTAAACAAAAATACAGTGTCAGCCCAAAGGCATTCCGGGAAATGCCGGAGCAGCTTGTGACACTGGGTAAAAAAAATGATTACGTAAATGTACGCTCATTGTAAGCAATTTAATCCAAAGCTTCTGAGTGTAAAAGGGGGCGTTTTAAGCGTCCCCTTTTGTATTTCTCCTTATAATTTCCCACCAGAGGTTGCAATACCTTCGATGAACTGTTTTTGGAAGATTACATAAATAATGATCATCGGCAGGCAGGCGATCAGAGATGCCGCCATCAGTTCCGGGAACTTTGTTACATACTGTCCCTGCATTTTAGCCAGTGCTGCAGACAGGGTAAGCATATTCTTGTCTGTATTTACAATCATCGGCCACATCAGGTCTTTAAATGCGAATACCGCTGTAAAGATACCCAGTGCCACCATTGCTGATCTTGTGAGCGGTGCCATAATAAAAAGGAATGTCTGTCCGATATTACAGCCGTCCAGTCTCGCTGCCTCTTCCAGATCATTTGGCAGTCCCATGTATCCCTGTCTCAGCAGAAAGGTTCCAAATGCTGTAACAAGACCCGGGAAGACCAGCGCAAAAATGGTATTCATCATACCCATTTTACTGATCATTAAGTACTGAGGAATGATAAAAATCTGTGCCGGTATCATCATCTGGAATAACACCAGTGAAAACATCAGGTTTTTTCCTTTAAAATTCAGACGTCCGAAGGCATACCCCGCCATAGTAGCCGTGATAACCGCACACAAAACTCTTCCAACAATTAACAATAATGTATTTTTATAAAGCAGCAGGAAGTTCATATTATTCCATACCGCCTTAAATGCGTCTGTTCTCCACACCTTGGGGAAAATTACAAACGGGTCTACCTGCGTTGCTTCTGTTACCGATTTAAATGCCGTTAATATCATCCAGAGGAAAGGCACAAGCATGGTAATAGAAATTAAAATCAATATGACATGAATCAATACCGAAACAGCTTTTCTCTTTGTTTCCATTGCTTTCCCTCCTTCTAATTATAGTGAACCCATTTTTTCTGTCCGATCATTTGGAATACGGTAATAATCATGATTACTACAAGAAGCAGCACAACGATTGTTGAACCGTAACCGAGGTTTTTCTCCGTAAAGGAATAACGGTAGAACAGATACACCAGTGACTGGGTCTTTTCCAGCGCCGGATTGGATTTATCCATCACCATGAAGATCAAGTCAAATACCTGTAAGGCACCGATCACTCTTGTAACTAATACAAAGAAAATCGTAGGGGAGATCAGCGGAATGGTAATATGGAAAAACTGCTTGATTCCGGTGGCGCCGTCAATTTCCGCAGCTTCATAATAATCATGGGGAACCTCCTGTAATCCAGACAGGAACAATACCATATTGTAACCGATGATTGACCAAACGCCGATAACTGCAATGGCAAATACTGCGATCTTAGGATTGGAAATCCAGTTTGTTTTTGTATGGAGCAGATTGTTGATCAAACCAAAATCAGAGTTATATAACCATCTCCAGACCATTGCAATCGCTGCTGGAGCAGCAACCATCGGCAGGAAAAAAATCGTTCTGTATACGCTGCGTCCCTTCATCTTGCGATTCAGAAGAACGGCCAATACTAGTGCAATTGCGATTGAAAAAGGCACTTCCACAATTGCGTATTTAAAGGTATTTAAAAGCGCCTGCCATACCTGGCCATCATTGAATAACTTGGTATAATTAGCTGCGCCAACAAATATATTTCCTTTGCCAAAATCTCCGGTCTTGAAAAAACTCTGGTAAATCGTCTGAATAATCGGGATAATATTCAAGACAATCAAACCTATCATAGTTGGTAATATAAACGCCCAGCCCCAGAGAAACTCATTGCGGGCACGTGCGGTTCCTTTTGCTCTTGGTTTTGCCATATCCTCACTCCTCTTTTTATGTATTGCAAATCATTGGATGAAAGCGTAAAAAAGGTGCAATCTTCACCATTACGCCAGAGCATGTCTAAAATAGCTTTCCGGCTTACATTTTAAACAGACTCTGGCACCTTTTCTAAGCTGCTAATTCATTTATTAGAAGCATTACTCCTCTGCAAGAATTGCATTCATTTCTGTTGCTGCTTCTTTACAAGCATCTTCCATGCTCTTATCACCGGTCCATGCATTCTTTAAGATTTCGCTAACCTTGTTTTCCCAGGTAACTGTCTTTATAGAATATGGTCTGATCACCATGTTTTCCGGTTTCATAACATCCAGGAAAGACTGGAGATTAAATTCCGGTACAGACTGTGCCCATGCATCTGAGGTTCCGTTATAAGCTGACATGGTAACACCTAACTGTGCCTGTTTTTCCTGTGCTTCTTTTGAACCTAAATATTCGATTAACTGCCATGCTTCGTCTGTATGGGAACCATTTGCTGCAGCTGCCCAGCCCAGTCCGTTATAGATTGTCTTTCTTGTTCCGTCCGGTGCGCTTGGAATTACCGCAAAGCTTGCGTTTTCTTTGGAATATTCATTGTCACGATAGTAAGCAACCATCCAGGAACCCTGGGGAATCATCGCAACTTTTCCGGAAGTAAATAATGCCTCCGGATTTGTCTCAGACATTGTCTCCTGGCTTGGCATGGAACCGTCTTTAATCATCTGTTCGATAATCTGCATTCCTTTGATTGTATTTGGGTCGTCATAACCGGAAGTTTTCTTGTCATCGCTGATAACCTTACCGCCCATATCATAAATCATATTGTAATAACCATCCTGGTTATTGGTATTGCGGATTGCGGTTCCATACTGGCTGCCATCATCTTTCGTCAGTTTTTTAGCAGTTTCCACAAAGGTATCCCAGGTCCAGGTATCATCCGGATAAGCAACTCCGGCATCATCAAACATTTTCTTATTATATACCAATGCTACGGTATCCACGTCCTTTGGAACTGCATAATACTTTTCATCGTAAGTATACAGCCCCCAGATATCTTCCGGATAGTTCGCCGGATCAATTACATCACTGCCGGAAATCTTATCTGTTAAGTCTAATAACATGTCGTTGGACATATATCTGGAACTTTCATTAGAATGCATCCAGAAAACATCCGGTAAAGTTCCACCCTGGGCACCGGCCTCTAACAGCGTCCAATATTCGTCCCAAGTTACAACCTGGAGATTGGTCTTGATTCCCGTTTTTGTTGTAAAGTCACCCAGAATTTGATTTATGCCCGGCTCCTGGTTTGCGTCCCAGATCATAACGGACAGAGCATCACCAGAAGCGGTATTCTCTGCAGATTCACTTCCTGCAGCCTGTGTCTCTTCTGCAGCCTGTGTATCTCCGGCTGCCTGAGTTTCCGGTGCTTTTGTTCCTTCCGTACTGCCGGATCCACCCCCGCACGCGGTAAGTGATAACGCCATTGCTGCTGCCATAGTCAAAGTTACTACCTTTTTCAATTTCATACTTATTTCCTCCTTTAAAATAAATATTGTCTAATGTTCCAGTATGCTCACCTTTTTTCATTCGGTGTTTTCTAACTTGTCCCTATTATATCAAATATGGTAAAATGTTAAATGGTTAATCGTAGTGTTTTTATGTCAAAATGTTATATATACATAATTAAAATTAATTTTTATGTGCACTTTGACCACATAAAGGGTTTTCCTTTAAAATATCAAAAGTCTGCTCTTTATTTTTTGCACATTATATCTATGTTTTAGTTATTTTTTTGTGCATTATTATCCCATGGCACCATATAAATATCACATTTTTCCATGTTTTTTGCCCTATTCTATGAGAAAACGACATTTCTCCACTATTTTAGCCCAAAACACAAATATCATACCGGAGGATTACATTTTTCCTCTTATTTCCTCCTGGATGATAACGAACAGATGGCAGCCAGGATACAGGATATATGATAACACCGCATAAGATTTCTGATATTACAAATTTAACATAGATTGTTTACACTATACCATTGCTATTTTACAGAATAATACCTATAATTTTTGACAATGATTTATATCATCTGCTATACTGTTTTAGAGCGTATTTGAAAATTCATTCCCGCCATCTGCACGCCCCACTTTGCGGCATATTTGCCCCGAATTCAGGTTACGTAGCCCGCTACGCGCCCTTCATCCGGGACAAATCTCCCACAAAGTGTGATGCACAGCTGCGAGAAAGCAATTTTTTTACACGCTCTAACTAAATTTCATATTACCATACAGACATACTGTATAAGATACCTGAAAGGTGGGACCATTATGGGATTCTTAAATCCAGACAACTTTTTAAACAGATTTTTTGGCAAAGTAGGAGATGTTATCACGTTGAATCTTTTGTTCATCCTCTGTTCTATACCACTGTTTACCATAGGGGCATCTGCAACTGCTCTTTACTATTCCTGCATGAAAATGATAAAGGGGGATGAAACCATTGCCAGAAAGGATTTTATAAAATCCTTTAAAGAAAACTTTAAACAATCCACGATCGTTTGGCTGGTATTTGTAGTAATTGCCGTTATACTGATCTTCAATATACAGTTTTTGGTTACGCAAGAGTCATCCTATGGAAATATGCTGAAGTATCTTTCCTATGGTATCTCAGCAATTGTCGTTTTCGAATTGTTATACATTTTCCCGGTAATCGGTGCATTTGCCAACTCCACCAAAAACCAGATGAAAAATGCATTCCTATTCACCTACATGCACATTCCATCAACCTTAGTAATGGCTCTGCTGTGGGTAATACCATTAAGCCTTACTTTTACCGATTTAAAGCTGGCACCCCTGTATCTGTTCTGCTGGTTTTTCTTTGGCTTTGCTCTGCTTGCACTGATTTGTTCCTGGTTTTTTTATCGTATTTTTAAAAAATATCTTCCCGCTGAGGAAGAAGAAACAGAAACTGCAGCTCACATGTAGAAAGAGATAATACAGAAAACTACAAGACTCTGACATATCAGAATATAAAAACTGCCCCCTGTTATACAGAGAGGGCAGTTTAATAATAATCCTAACTCATAATTATACTTCTGTAAATGAAAACTCCACCGCCTGATAGTCACCGGCTGTACGCGGGAATAGGATTCCCCCGTTCATAAGGGCTTTCCCACTATGGATTTCATCCGTTCCATTTACACGGTATTTTTTATCGGGATCCAATCCCTTTAACTTTACATGGATTCTTGCCATATTTGCAACTGCCTGGAGTACCACACCATGCAGAAGTGCCTCTGATTTATCCACGGAAACATATTCCCAGGCTGCATAGTCATCACGTTCAAATGGATTGGAGAGGCGGTAGTAATCTCCAAAATGAATGACATCGTAATATTTTTTGAATCTCTCGATCTGCTCTGTTACCATACCTTTTTCTTCATCCGAAAGTTTGTTCAGATCCAATTCATAGCCAAAGCTTCCTGCCATAGCCACAATACCTCTCGTTTCAAAAGGCGTAATCCTTCCGGTCTGGTGGTTTGGAACTGCCGATACATGGGAGCCTACTGAAGAAATGGGGTACGCAAAGGATGTCCCGTACTGTATCTTGACTCTCTCAATGGCATCCGTATCATCGCTGCACCAGTACTGCGGTGAGTAATATAGCATTCCTGGATCAAAACGTCCGCCTCCGCCGCTGCAGCCTTCAAAAAGCACATCCGGATATTTTGCTGTAAGCTTCTCCAGAAGATCATAAAGCCCCAGTACATAACGGTGTGGAATCTCCATCTGGCGGTCTTTGGGAAGATTTGCACTGTACAGATCACAAATGCTGCGGTTCATATCCCATTTTACATATTCGATATTGGCGCTGTCTAAAATATTGCTGATCTTTGTGAACAGATAATCCCTTACATCTTCTCTTGTCATATCCAGAACCAGCTGGAAGCGGGAACGGTTTGGCTTTCTGCCCGGCATGGTAAACGCCCAGTCCGGATGCGCCCGGTATAAATCACTGTCCTCGCTTACCATTTCCGGCTCCAGCCAGATGCCAAATTTTAATCCAAGGTCATTTACCTGCTGCACAAGGGGTTCCAGTCCGCCTTTTAATTTCTCTGTATTCACATCCCAGTCTCCCAGACCGGTAGTATCATCGTTTCGCTTGCCAAACCAACCGTCATCCATTACCAGCATTTCCACACCCAGATTTGCGGCTCCTTTAGCAATGTCTAAAATCTTTTCTTCGTTAAAATCAAAATAAGTTGCTTCCCAGTTATTTAAAAGGACCGGTCTTCTCTGCTTTTTATATTTTCCTCTGCACAGATGATGCTGGAATGCTTTGTGGAGTTTTCTTGACATGGCACCTAAGCCTTCTCCGCTGTAAACCATCACAACCTCGGGAGTGATGAACTCATCTCCAGACTCCAGTGTATAAGCGAACTTCTGGCTGTGAATACCCATTACCGCACGCACCTGGTTCAACTGGTCCAGCTCAATCTGAGCTTCAAAATCGCCGCTGTACACCAGTGAAATTCCATAACAGTTTCCGTAATCTTCCGTTGCATCTTTATCGCAGAGAATCACAAAAGGATTGTGATGGTGGCTGGACGATCCTCTCGTGCTGCCCACCGACTGAATTCCATGAAACAGAGGAACCCGCTCCATCTGGCGCTCCATGGCGTGACGTCCGTGGAAATGCATCATATCCCAGTCCCCATAAGGCAGGTCCAGGCACACAGAAGCTGCTTTCTGCAAAATTACAGGCTCCGGATTCCCATTTTTAATTTTAACCGCTCTTGTAATGATATCAAACTTTTCCCATACACTATAGCATAAAGTAACTTCCAGATTTGTTACCATGTCCTTTAGCACAATTTCCAGCGTGTCTGCATCCTCTTCATCACCATACATGGCCGGAAGCCCCTGAAGAGCATATTTTCCGCGTACAATGGAATATGATACATAGCGAAGATCTGTTCCCCGGGTTCCGTCCGCATTTTCCACCGCAATACTGTTAATGCGGTAATCGCCGATTCCATTGCTGGTATATTCCTGCGGCTGCACATCCAGCGAAAAGGTACGGTCCTTTCCTGCCTCATAAGGGTTTCCTGCGAAGGACACGTCCCACATCTGGGATAGATATTCCATATCATCCCCATCTATCTTACCTCCATAATACTGATGAAGCAGTATTCCCCATGCATTTACTTTCATCTGATAGGCGGCATTATCTGTCGTTAACGTAAATAACTTCTGCTGTTCATTTACTACAATTCCCATTTATGTTCTCCTTTTCCGCTAACCTGTGATTGATAACAGTCTGTATATGTCCTTTTGGCGACTGCCGCGAGGGTTGCAGCGTTACAAATTTATGTCCCATTGCTTGCAGCGTAGTTTTTGACTCTTCAAACACCTGTTAAGAGCAATTTATAATTTTTATTATCTTATCATATATATTTTCTGAATTGAATGGAGTTTTCACGCTAATACATGGGAATTTGTGAATTCCCACGCAAAACTTATCCTATAGTAACATAAAATATTAAATTTTTTTAAAATAGTTGCATATGCAATCATTTTATGGTATTCTTTTTTTAGTTGCATGTGCAATCATTTTGCACCTGCTCATCAGAACTAGCACCGCCCGAAGTATTTACCCCGGGCGGTACCAGGAGATTTGTAAATACCTGTGACCAGTATATGTTTGACTATTTATGCAATTCTGTACTGGCTGCAATGATTTTCAAAGACATCCTTAACGAAGTTCTGAAATTTTTACAAGAAAAGGAGATTGATTTATATGAACTATGATAAAGAACAGCAGGAATTACAGAAATTAACCGGCCTATGCAAAGAAAATGGTAAAATCGACCTTGGACTCTATGAGAAATATAACGTTAAAAGAGGCCTTCGAGATATCAACGGCAAGGGTGTCCTGACCGGTCTCACTAAAATATCCAATATTCAGTCTTCTATTGAAAAAGACGGGAAGAGTTATCCTTGCGAAGGCAAGCTTTTATATCGCGGCATTAACGTACAGGATCTGGTTAAGGGCTTTATTACAACTAATACATATGGATTTGAAGAAACGGCATATCTTCTGATTTTCGGAAATCTGCCAAATCAGAAAGAATTAGATGATTTTAAGGAATTGCTGGGCAGTTATCGTACTCTTCCTACCAATTTTGTACGAGATGTTGTTATGAAAGCTCCTAATAAGGATATGATGAATTCTCTTGCAAAGAGTATTTTGACACTGTCCTATTACGATCCCAAATCAGACGACATTTCTGTGGAAAATGTACTGCAGCAGTCCCTGAAGATCATCAGCGTAATGCCTATGCTTGCTGTATATGGATACCATGCTTTCAATCACTATGAGTGCGATGAAAGTTTATACATACATAAGCCTGACCCATCCCTTTCCACTGCCGAAAACCTTTTAAGACTACTTCGTCCGGATAAAAACTATTCAGACCTGGAAGCACGTGTACTGGATCTCGCCCTGATTCTCCACATGGAACACGGCGGCGGTAATAACTCTACATTTACCACACACGTAGTTACCTCCTCGGGAACCGATACTTATTCTGCAGTCGCAGCTGCCCTGGCTTCCCTGAAAGGACCAAAACACGGCGGTGCCAATATTAAAGTAGTGGAAATGATCCAGAACTTAAAAGAAACTGTCAGTGACTGGACCGACGAAACCCAGGTACATGACTACCTTGAGCAATTAATGCGCGGGGAGGCATTTGACCGCAAAGGTCTGATCTATGGCATGGGACATGCGGTATATTCCATTTCCGATCCAAGAGCCCAGGTGTTAAAATCCTTTGTAAAACAGCTTTCGGAAGATAAACACCGGGAAGATGACTATAAATTATACTCCATGATCGAGACCATGGCTCCTCGTATCATCGCAGGAGAGCGCGCCATCTACAAAGGCGTAAGCGCCAACGTGGATTTTTACAGCGGCTTCGTGTACAGCATGCTGGATATTCCGGAACAGCTCTTTACTCCTATTTTTGCCATTGCCAGAATAGTCGGCTGGAGCGCTCACCGCTTGGAAGAGTTGATGAACATGGGAAAAATTATCCGTCCTGCATACAAGAGTGTATTAGATGACGGAGAATATGTCCCGATGAGCGAGCGAAAATAAAATGCATACCGATGATGACATTATTTACCCTATCAGCCGGCTCGCATCTTCTCTTTACCGTTTGAGCCAGCGGTATTATGACCGCGAGCTGGAAGAAGTGGGAATCAGCGGCGGACAGCAATTTTTTCTGTTGCATATTGCAGACCATGAAGGTATCAGCATATTGGATCTTGCCGGAACCGAACACTTTGACAAAGGAACCACCGCCAGAGCCATCCGGAAACTGGAAACCCTTCGATATGTTGTCCGAGAAAAGGATAAGTACGACAAAAGAATCAGCCGTCTGTTTATCACCTCCCATGGCAGGGAGGCAATACAGAAACTCTATGAGGTCCGAAAAAAATGGAACCGTATACTCACCGAACATCTGACAGATTCCGATGCCGGAGAAGTAGAACGCATCATGAAGATCTTAATTGACAACGCATGGAATTATCTGGAGGGTCCCGGGGCTCCATCCTGACAGCAATGATCCTGACAAAAATGATCCTGACAGCAATGATCGTAACCGTGCCGAATATTTTGCCACACATTTATTCCCGCGAGCAACGAGCCAAACGGACACGCTGGCGCGTCCATTTGGCGACTGCCGCAAGGGTCAAAGATATGCGCAGATCCACATGAATATTCCGAAAATATAACAGGCGCAGTGCCAACGGGTATTTTCCAGAAAACAGTTTTTGTTTTCTTACCCTATGGCACTGCGCCTGATATTCATTTTATTCGTTTTCCAGCATTTCCCGGAAACGGATTTTAATATATGCTTCTATTTCTTCCACACACTTATCAAATCCCAGTTTACTGCTGTCCAGACACAAATCATAGTTTCTGGCATCATTCCATTCTCTTCCGGTGTAGTAGCGATAGTAATCCCCACGGTATTTATCCGTTTTAGCGATGAATTTCTCCATTTCCTTCCAGCCGAGAGAGGAACGCTCAAGAGCTCTTGCCATACAATAAGTCTTTGGCGCATGTACGAATACGCTGACAACATTGGGATTATCCCTCAGAACAAAATCCGCACACCGTCCGATGATCACGCAGGATTCTTCCTGTGCCAGTTCTTTGATTACCTTTGCCTGATAGTTAAATAGATTGTCATTAGATACGAAATCATCACTTTCCGGCGGAATCAGTTCTCCCTTATAAACCCGCTTAGTAATTCCAAACAAAGGGCTGCTCTTTAATTTTTCATCAGCCTGGTTAAACAGTTTTTCGTCAATCCCGCTTTCATCAGAAGCCATTCTTAAAATCTCTCTGTTATAGCAGTTGATACCGTTTTTCCTGGCAAACATCTCTCCGATTGTTTTACCGCCGCTTCCATACTGCCTCGCAATCGTTACGATTACATTTTCCATAAAAACCTCCTTTTCCTGTTATTCTCCCAGATATGCTTTCTTAATCGAATCATCCATCATTAATACAGATGCTTCTGCTTCTTTTACAATATTTCCAGTCTCCAGTACATATGCCCGGTCAGCGATGGACAATGCCTTTTTCGCATTCTGTTCAACCAGCAATACTGTTGTTCCGCCTGCACTGACTTCTTTGATGATGTCAAAGATCTCATTTACAAAAATCGGAGAAAGACCCATAGACGGCTCATCCATTAAAATAATT
>NZ_JAWYAJ010000236.1:0-2613 GCF_034124845.1 Robinsoniella sp. | reverse complement strand
GTAACAGTTCAGACAGGTATGCGCATTTACTGCGTATACCGTAAGAAAGTGATTCAGGAGTGCAAAAATCCCATCGTGCAAGCGATTATGAATGGATTTTTGCAGTAACAGGTCAGCTCGTCTGAACTGTTACTCTTAAGGTTACTGCTCAGTCTTTCCCGTATGCGCAATTGTACAACGTTGCTGACTGGAAAAAGAGATGGCTGCAGGTAAATTAAACCCTTATTTTTGTCCCCTTGGTATCACGCTTTCCAAGACGGAGTTTATTCAGCTGCACTTCCTTATCCTTATATGAAATCGTGGTGTCATCCTGGGATGAAAGATAGTAAACTTCCTGAATGAAGTCATTTTCTGAGAGACGGATTCCCCGCACACCCACGGCCCCCTTTTTCTTCTGGGGCACTTCTTCCAATAAAAATCTCAGGAAAATACCCTGATCTGTCTGAAATACAATCTGACTGCTGTCATCCAGGCAGGAGACAGATACCACCTGGTCTTCTTCTGCCAGTTTGGTTGCGGCAATGGTTTTCTTCGCCACGTCAAATTCTGTTCCTTCTACTTGTTTAATCATTCCGGCTTTTGTGGCAAATATCAATACTGACATCTTCACCTTTGTCAATGTTTCCACCAGTACAATCTGTTCTTCGCTGCTGCTGTAATTGCAGAGATTGTCAATGGGCTTGCCCTTATCCCGGAACTTACCGTAAGGAACATCCATCACTTTAATTAAATGCTGCTTGCCGGTGTCCGTAAAAATACAGATCTTATCCGTGTTCATACAAGAAAGAACATATTTATTTTCACTGTCCGCAGCTTCTTTATTCCGGTCATATGCAGTAACATCGATTGTTTTTGCATAACCGAACCGATCCATCAGAAAGATTACTTCCATCTCTTCTATTTTTTTCTCTTCATATACGGCTTCTGCCGCATTTTCAATAGCAGTTCTTCTCGGTCTGGCATATTCTTTTTTGATGGCATCCAGTTCTTTAATAATTACTTTTGCCATGGATTTATAATTATTTAAAATATCTTCATAAGATGCGATATTTTTAAGTGTTGTCTCGTGCTCTTTCTGCAATGCTTCAATTTCCAGTCCAATCAATTTATATAAACGCATCTCTAAAATAGCAGTTGCCTGTGCTTCGGTAAAATTAAGAGCCGCTGCCGCCTTTTTAGAAGCCGCAGATTTAAATTTAATACCTTCCGTCACGCCATTGATCAGACATTCTTTTACCTGTTTCTGGTTTTTGCTGCCTCTTAAAATCTCTATAATCAGATCAATCACATCACAGGCTTTGATTAATCCTTCCTGGATTTCTTTTTTATTTAATTCTTTTGCAAGAAGCGTTTTATATTTTCTGGTAGCAAGTTCAAACTGGAAATCTATATGGTATTCAATGATCGCTTTTATTCCCAGCGTCTCCGGTCTGCCTTCTGCAACGGAAAGCATATTTACGCCAAAAGTGTCTTCTAAGCGGGTCTTTTTATATAGCATATTCACCAGGTTTTCATGATCCGCATTTTTACGGAGTTCCAAAACAATTCGTATGCCATCCTTGGAAGACTGATTGGATATATCCACGATGTCATTGGTTTTTTTCGTTTCCACCAGCGTCGCCACATCATTCAGGAACTTTCCGATGTTGGCGCCCATCATGGTGTAAGGAATCTGGGTGATCACAAGCCGGTCTTTTCCATTTTTTCCAGGTTCAAATTCCACTTTTCCCCTGAGCTTTATCTTACCTGCCCCAGTCTTATATATCTGAAGAAGATCATCTTTGTTTACCACGATACCCCCTGTCGGGAAATCCGGTCCCTGCACATACTCCATGATCTCTTCTGTCGTAATTTTATTATTTTTAATCGTAGCCTTAACTGCATCAATCACCTCTCCCAGATTGTGAGGCGGAATGCTGGTTACCATACCAACCGCAATGCCTTCCGCTCCATTTACCAGCAGATTGGGCAGACGTACCGGCAGTACCGCCGGCTCCTTTTCCGTACCATCAAAGTTCGGAACAAAATCTACCACATCTTTGTCCAGATCATTTAAGTAAGCTTCCTGGGTGATTTTCTGCAGCCTAGCTTCTGTATAACGCATTGCTGCCGCTCCATCCCCTTCAATGGAACCAAAGTTTCCGTGCCCGTCTACTAAAGGAAGGCCTTTTTTAAATTCCTGTGCCATCACTACCAGTGATTCATAGATGGAACTGTCGCCGTGGGGATGGTATTTACCCATGGTATCACCTACTATACGTGCACATTTACGGTAAGGTCTGTCATACTTGATACCTAATTCATACATATCATAAAGAGTTCTTCGCTGAACCGGCTTCAGACCGTCCCTTACATCCGGAATTGCTCTGGCGATAATTACGCTCATTGCATAATCAATGTACGATTTCTGCATTACATCTGAATATTCTGTTCTGATTATCTGTTCCTGTATATTTTCCATATTAAATGCTCCTTCATCGTGATACCCCCAAAATAACGCAAGTGGTTGTGCTATTCCCTAATAAGTAATTTGAAAACGCTTTTCTTTCACACTTATACCCCTGCATACCGCTGACGGGTCTGCGGTACTGCTTCAATAGAAAGTATGGAACG
>NZ_JAWYAJ010000235.1:0-47180 GCF_034124845.1 Robinsoniella sp. | reverse complement strand
GGTTTCCGCTGACACCGGGACATGAATTTGCAGGTGAAATTGTGGAAACAGGATGTGCCGTTCAGGGATTTCAAGTGGGTGACAGGGTAACGGGAGACAATACCGTATTATGCGGCGAATGTTATTATTGCAGAAGAAATATGCCGCTTTTTTGTGAGAACTTTTACTCTTTGGGATGCAATGGACCCGGTGGTTTTGCAGAGTATGTGGTGGTGAATTATGATAAGGTATTTCCAATCAGCGACAAACTTTCTTATGATGAAGCCTGTTTCGCAGAACCTCTTGCCTGTGCCATTCATGGCATGGATGTGATTGATGTCCAGTGCGGCGATGATGTTTTGATATTTGGTGCAGGTCCCACAGGAATTTTATTGACACAGCTGATACACCGGGGAGGGGCCGCAAATGTGGTAGTTTGTGCATCCTCAAAGGCAAAACTTGATCTGATTGAGAAAAATGGTTATGCCAAAACAGTTCTGATGGACAGAAACGATTATGGGGTCCATACAGAGCAGCTTCATAAAATGTTCCCAAAGGGATTTGACGTGGTCATTGATGCAACCGGGGTGCCGGCGGTGCTGGAACAATGTCTGAATTTTCCTAAGGCTAAAGGAAAAATCGTGGTTTATGGGGTTGCCGGCAATGAGGATACCATTCGGATTAAACCTTATCAGATCTTTGAAAAAGAGTTAAAGCTGATCGGATCTTTTGCGCAGACACATTGTTTTGACAGGGCTGTAAAATTTATGGAAGAGGGAATCGTAAAAGTGGACGATCTGGCAAGCCATCATTATTCCCTGGATGACTTTGATAAAGCAATGGATCAGATGTTAAATGGCAGAGGGCAGATGAAAATTATTATCCATCCAAATGGATTATAATGCAGGCTCTGAGCTGAATTATGAAAAAAGAGGAGGGATTACTTCTTCATGGCAAATGAGATAATTCTGGAAATGAAGAATATTACAAAAGAGTTTCCCGGGGTAAAAGCACTTGATAATGTAAAACTGACATTAAAGAAGGGTGAGGTTCATGCACTGATGGGGGAAAATGGTGCAGGAAAATCAACTCTGATGAAAATTTTGTGCGGTGCTTATACCAATGATAAAGGCTCCATATCTGTAAAAGGTAAAGAAGTGAACTTTCATTCCACAAAAGATGCCATAGATCATGGAATTACTATGATTTATCAGGAGCTGAACCTGGTTCCGGAAATGACGATTGCAGAAAATATCTTTTTAGGCAGAGAAAGCAGCAGGGCAAAATGCCTGATTAATAAGTCTCTGATGAACCGGAAAGCGAAGGAACTCTTAGAAGAGCTTGGGATGTCTGTGCCACCTAAGATGATTTTAGGCGAATTGACTGTGGCGGGACAGCAGATGATCGAAATAGCAAAAGCAGTTTCTTATCATTCTGATGTGATTATCATGGATGAACCGACTTCTGCAATATCGGAAAAAGAGGTGGAACAACTGTTTCGGATTATACGTTCTCTGACAGAAAAAGGTGTTGCAATCGTTTACATATCACATAAAATGGACGAAATATTTCAAATCGCCGATATGATAACCATTCTGAGGGATGGACAGTGGGTGTTATCTAAACCGGCTTCGGAATTAGATGATGGACTTCTGATTCAGGGAATGGTTGGACGTGAACTTGGTGATTATTATCCGAAAAAAGCGGCGAAGATTGGAGAAACGGTATTCAAGGTAGAGGGGCTGGATGACGGCAGGCTGATCCGGGATATTTCCTTTGAGGTAAAAGCAGGCGAGGTCTTGGGATTTGCAGGTCTGATGGGGGCAGGAAGAACAGAAACTGCGGAAATGGTATTCGGACTCCGTAAGAAAAAGCAGGGTAACTTATACCTGGAAGGGAAAAAGATCCGGATCGTCAATCCTGACCAGGCGGTAAAAGAAGGAATTGCTTATGTGCCGGAGGATCGAAAGTTAAGAGGTCTGAATCTGATTGGAAGTGTAAAAGACAATATTGTAATTTCAAATTTGAAAAGACTGAATAAAAAACTGTTTTTGAATACTAGTAAGCTTAATAAAGTAGCCGATGAGCAGATTAAACTGCTGTCAATCAAAACGCCTTCCAGAGAGGCACTCGCTTTGAATTTGTCAGGAGGAAACCAGCAGAAGATAGTGTTTGTAAAATGGCTGCTGACGAATCCGAAAGTGTTGATATTGGATGAACCAACGAGAGGAATTGATATTGGAGCAAAAACGGAAATTTATGAACTGATTAACCAGCTGGCGGCGAAAGGAATTGCAGTTATTATGATTTCATCTGAGATGCCGGAGGTACTGGGAATCAGTGACCGGATACTGGTATTTAGTGAAGGACGGATTACCGGAGAGCTGAAGAGAGAAGAATTCAGTCAGGAATTGGTTATGCAGTATGCAACACCACATAAGGAGGGAGAGAAATGACAGAGAAAACCGCAAATCAAATGACAAAACGGCTAAATGGAAAAGATCTATTTAATAAATATGGTATTCTGTTGGTTTTTTTAATATTGTTTGTACTTTTAACAGTGATTACCAATACCTTTTTTACATCCAGAAACCTGATAAATGTGTTAAAGCAGGTATCGATTAACGGTATCATTTCCGTGGGAATGATGTGTGTACTGCTGACAGGAGGTATTGATTTATCGGTTGGTTCCATCGTGGCGCTGTCCGGTATTGTAGCAACAACATTTGCACATCCGGGAGAATATCCGGTGATTATTCCGATTATTCTCGGAGTTTTGGCAGGTGCGGCTTGCGGCGTGGTCAATGGAACACTGGTTGCATTTTTAAATCTGCCGGCATTTATTGCGACACTTGGTATGCTGTCGGTGTCTTCCGGAGTTGCGCTTGTTTTGAGCAAAGGACGTCCAATTAGTAATCTGAGTGAGCAGTTTCGTTACATAGGCGGTGGATCAATCCTGGGGCTTCCTATTTTAATATACATATTAGCAGCCGTATTTTTGATTGGGTATCTGATACTATCCTGGACGAAGTTTGGACGGTATTTATATGCAATCGGAGGCAATGAAGAAGCTGCAAAAGCTTCCGGATTAAGTGTAGCCAGGATAAAATTATTTGTTTATATGATTTCTGGCATCTGTGCAGGCCTGGCGGGAACTGTACTGGCATCCCGTATCAATGCAGGCCAGCCAAATTCAGGTGAAGGCTATGAACTGGATGCCATAGCAGCGGTTGTAATCGGAGGTACCAGTTTAAATGGAGGTATAGGAAAGGTATCAGGGACAATCCTGGGTGTATTGATTGTAGGGGTAATCAATAACGGTATGGATCTTCTGAATATTTCTTCCTATTATCAGAAGATCGTTAAGGGGTCTATTATTGTACTGGCTGTACTTTTAGACCGCATAACAAAAAATAAGAACAAATAAAAAGGAGATCAAGGTATGAAGAAAAAAGTGGCAGCATTAACGATGGTTTGGGTACTTGCAACAATTTCACTTGCAGCCTGTGGGACATCTGATTCCAAAGGAACAACGGAAGGGGGATCATCTGCTAAAACTGAGGCAGGTACGGCAGAAGCAGCAAAGCCGGAAACAGCAAAAACAGAATCAAAATCAGAAGCGGATGCAGATGCAGCAGATGCGGTGGATGAGGCCGTTACAGAAGCAGCAGGAAAAGCTTCCGGTGAGAAGTACAAGATCGTATTTTCTTCCTACAGCCAGACCGCTCAGTTTCAGGTACTGCTTGCGGAAGCCATGCAGGATTATGTTAGTGAAAAATACGCTGACTCTGTGGATTTCAGTGTCTTAGACGGAAATATGGACTCGGCCACCCAGGTGGGGCAGATCGATAACCTGATTGCACAGAATGTGGATGGAATTTTAATCTGCCCTATGGACGGGGATGCGCTGGTGCCCGCCGTAGAAGCTGCAAATGATGCTAAGGTTCCGCTGATTACCGTAAATGCCCAGGTAAATTCCGATGAGGTCCTGGCACATGTGGGTTCTGATGATGTCGTTGCAGGGGAACTGGAAATGCAGTATGTAGCAGATCAGCTGAATGGAAAAGGAAATATTGTGATTTTACACGGACCAAATGGTATCTCTGCAGAAGTACTGAGAAGAGAAGGTTATGAAAATATATTAAAAAAATATCCAGATATTAAAGTTTTAAGTGAGCCAACCTGCAACTGGTCCAGAGAAGAAGCTCTGTCCACAACGGAGAACCTCTTGCAGGGAGCCGATGAGATTCAGGCAATCGTGGCACAAAATGATGAGATGGCAATGGGAGCGCTCCAGGCAGTTCTGGATAATGATATGGGTGATAAAATAATTGTAACAGGAATTGATGCGATTGATGATGCAAAAGCAGCAATTGAAACAGGAACACTGTCAGCAACCGTATTCCAGGATGCTAAGGGACAGGCAGAAGCGGGTCTTGATGAGATTCTGGACATTGTTAAGGGAGGGGAACCCAAAGATGTATCGATTCCGTATGTTCTTGTTACAAAAGACAACATAGCAGATTATAAATAGGAAAAGAAGAGGGGATTTGTATGAAAAGAGGCGGGGTTATCAATCAGAAACTCAGTGAACAAATAGCAGGATTGGGGCATACGGATTATTTTATGATATGCGACGCAGGCTTTCCTATTCCGGAAGGAATGGAAAGGGTGGATCTGGCACTTGCATTTGAGATTCCGACGTTGAAACAGTGTTTGAAAGCCGTGTTGGATGAGGTTGTTGTTGAAAAGGTTTGCATAGCCGAGGAAATGGAGAAATATAATCGGGACGGCTATGGGTATATTAAAAATGTATTTGTGAACCAACCGGTAGAATGTATGCCCCAGAACTTGCTTGTGAGAATGGCAAAGAAATGCAGATTTATTTTAAGAAGCGGTGAACTGTCTCCTTATTCCAATGTAATTATGCAGGCAGCATCAGGAGTAGAAGAATATAAAAAAGCATTCATTATTGACCTGGAGTAACTTGCTTTCCTTAGCAATGAAATGAAAAAGCGGGACATTCTCTGTGTTCTGCTTTTTCGATTTTAGCAAACAAAATATATACAGAAAAGATGTGACTTTACGAATATGGTAGAATTTGGTATAATGGAACAAATAATTTTAGAAACCCCGGTGGCTAAAAAGGGGAAAATAGGGATAGTGAGCATGAAAAGTACCAGCATGGAATTAAAAAAGATCAACCGTAACAACATCTATCGGCTGATTCTCAATGACAAGAAGAAATCAAAGCAGGATATTGCCTATAAACAGCGCTTAAGCCTTCCAACCGTAAGTCAGAACCTGTCAGAATTAATGGAAATGGATTTAATTGAAGAAACAGGAACCTTTGAATCCACGGGCGGAAGAAAGGCGAAATGCCTCTCCTGTAACGGGCGGGCTAAAGTAGGAATAGGGCTTGATATAACGAAAAACCATATCTCCCTGGCAATTGTGGATCTGACGGGGACAATGGTGGACTGTATCCGGGTCAGACGAAGTTTTGAGGCGGATAAGGCATATTATGAAGAAATACGATTGCTTTTAGAGCAGATCGTGGAGAAAAACAAGATTGATCCGAAAACAGTATTGGGAGTGGGGGTGACACTTCCGGCGATTATCGGCGGGGACCGAAAAAGTATTCCGCAGGTTTATTTGTTTTCCCTTCCACCTGATTTTTATGAGGAATTAAAAGCGTATATCCCATACCCGTATACGTTTTACAATGATTCAAACGGAGGCGGATTTGCCGAAATGTGGTACCGGGAAAAAGGAAAGAATATCTTGTATCTGTTCCTGGGACCTACCGTTGGCGGCGCTGTTCTGCTGGATGATAAAATTTATTATGGGGACAACCAGAGGAGCGGTGAATTTGGTCATACAACGCTGGTGCCGGGCGGAAAGAAATGTTATTGCGGGAAAGAAGGATGTGCAGATGCATATCTTGCCTCCTCCATCTTATCGGATCATACCGATGGAAGCCTGGAAAGATTTTTTAAGCTTCTGGATGCCGGGGATGAACAATGCAGAAAAATCTGGGATGAGTATGTGTATTATCTTTCTGTGCACATTAATAATCTGAGAACATTTTTTGACTGCAAGGTAGTATTGGGCGGTTATGTCGGCGGATATATTAAAAAATATATCAAAGATATCCAGACGCAGGTAGCGGGACGGAATACATTTGAAAATGATGGCAGTTATGTAGAAGCTAGCAGCTTTTCCTGGTGGTCATCTGCGGTTGGCGGTGCCCTGCTATATGTATCAGAATTTATAAAAGAGGTATAATTGATTTATGTATTTGAATTCATGAAAGAGGAATAATTGATTTATGCTATTGAATTCATGAAAGAGGAATAATTGATTTATGTATTTGAATTCATGAAAGAGGTATAATTAATTTAAATATTTGAATTTATTCAAAGGGTATTATTGATTAGAAATGGGTGAGGAAGATAACCGGGGGAGGCAAAATGGCAGGCAGGGTCAAAAATGCAAAGGTGTTTTTTTTAACAGGTGCTATATGGATGCTTGTGTTTTGCACTGGATGCATGGCTAATAGTACGCAGCTGGCAGACGGATTTGATGAGAATGAATTAAAAAAAGCTTCCCAGCAGATCGTGGACCAGATAAATGAGAATGATTATGATGCATTTCTGGAGTTTGCAGGGGATGAAATGAAGGAACTTATTTCACAGGAAAAGTTTGAAAATGAGGTTGTGGGATATGCGAACAGCAAGGGTGCCTTTCAATCTTATGGAAAGCAGGCTGTTATCGGGCAGAAGTATGAAAAGACAGGTGAAGACTGCGGAGTAGTGGTAATGGCAGCAGAATATGAAGATGGAACAATCCAGTATACCATCAGTTTTACGAAAGACATGAAATTGAATGGGCTGTGGTTAAAATAAGATGGGAAATCAGGAGCATGAGAATAAAATGTTCCTGATTTCTTTTTTTGTGCGGATAAATTCCGGTGAGTCCAGACTGGAGGAAAAAGGGGAAGTTATGGTAAATGAAGGAACCTTTCGTTCTTCTAAGATACCCATGGGACATTTACCGAAAATATAAATGCGGTCAGCGAGAATCATTGCCTCTTCAATGTCATGGGTTACAAAAATTATGGTTTGTTTTAATTTTTCCCAGATGGAAAGTACCAGCTGCTGCATTTGAAAACGCAGTACAGGATCCAGTGCGGAAAATGGTTCATCCATTAAAAGGAGCTGGGGATGCAGGATTAAGGTGCGTGCAAGAGCAGCCCGCTGCTGCATACCGCCGGATAATTCGTTGGGATAATAATTTTCAAATCCGTTTAGATGTACCAGACTAAGATATTCCTGGACCGCCTCGTGCTGATTCTTTTTGGAAATATGTCTGCGGTTTAAACCATATGCGATATTTTCCTGAACCGTCAGCCATGGAAAGAGAACCGGGGTCTGAAATACTACGCCGCGGTTTGTACCCGGACCGGTAACTGACTGCTTTTCCAAATATATTTCACCCGTATCCGGCATTTCAAATCCGGCAATCATATTCAAGAGAGTGGTTTTTCCGCAGCCGCTGGGACCCAGGAGTGCTACGATTTCATTTTGGTTTACCGTGATATTCAGGTTTTGAAAGACACATATGGAATCCTGAAATGAGGAACGGTAGCTTTTTGATATTCCCTGAACGGTTAATAGATTATGGCTCATGAAAATCTCCTTTATAATACATTTTGGGCCTGCCACAAACAAGTCGTTAAGGATTCAAGTTTATGGTTTACCAATGTTTAATTACACTCTAAACATTGCACTTTTTGACCGGATAAAACAGAGTGCAGATTTTTACCAGCAGAAAATCGGATAGTTTACCGGTAACAGCAATGACCGTCATACAGGCAAGGACGATATCTACATGTCCCAGCATACGGGCATCCGTCATGATGGCTCCGATCCCCCTGGTTACTCCTGTGACTTCACCCAGAACCAGGTAAGCCCAGGAGATTCCAAGCCCCAGGCGAAGACCTACCAGAACGGAAGGGAATGCACTGGGAAGCGTCACCGTCCAAAACAGGGAAATGGAACCTGCTCCCATCATTTGACCTGCCCGCAGATAGGAATCAGGAACTTCTTTTGCACCTTGCGCGGTGTTCATGTAGATTGGGAAAAAGGTAGCCAGTGATATGAGAAAATGTGTACTTTTTTCGCCAACGCTGAACCAGACGATTGCTATGGGCAGCCATCCGATGCCGGGAACTGCCCGCAGAGCATGAACAAACGGATCAAATATTTTCTGAAGCAGGCGGACCCGCCCTGTGAGAAACCCCAGGGTTATGCCAAGCAGAGCGGCAGTCAGAAATCCTTTTAAGACCCGGAAACAGCTGATCCATAAATTAGCAAAAAGCTTACCTGAGTAGGGGGTGGCTTTAGAATTCCCAAATATAAAATCAATCAGAACAATCCAGAGCTTCTGTGGAGAAGGCAGCACATATTCGGGAACTGCGCCTCTGCTGGTAGCCAGGTACCAGAGCAGAAGGAGTATTCCAGGTATCAGAAAGCCCCATAAGCCGGAAGATAATGTTGTCAGAGTTTTTTTAGCAAGTTTTCTATCCATAGCGCCTCGTTCTTGTTACTGATTTTTCTTTGCATTTTCCAGGAAAGTAAGGTCAAACAAGGAATCAATGTCAGGCATATTTGTGATGATACCCAGGTCCAGCATTTTCTGTGCCAGTTTTTTGGTGTTCTGGATGAAGGCATCGTCAATGTCCCAACACAGCTCGATGTTATCTGCAGAGATTTTCAGAAGATCTTTTTCCGTTCCGAATTCTTCCGCTTTATCCAGCCATGCATCCTGGTTTTCCGTCAGATACTGGGTTGCCTTAATGTGGGCATCCACCATCTTCTGAACTTCCTCAGGTTTATTTTTAATGGTGTCTTCTGTTACAATCATAGCCGCATTAATAGTTCCGATACTGTCATCAAAATATGGATAGCTTAAGATTTTACCGTAACCATTTTTGACTGCTTCTGAAGGGTACGGTTCACCGCTGCAGAATGCATCAATGGTTCCGTCAGCAAGAGCCTGTCCCATATCAAAGAAATCAATTCGTACCAATTCAACATCCTTTTCCGGATCTATGCCATTACGTTCCAGAACATCCAGCAATAATGCATGATGCATGGTACCTGGAACATATGCGATGGTTTTGCCTTTTAGATCGGCTTCCGTTTCAATTCCGGAATTTACTCCCACAGCCAGAGCAGAACATTTGTTGCAAAGACTGGTGACAATGCGTACAGGTTCATTATTAGCTGCGGCACTTATAGCTGTTACCAGGGTAGTTCCGGTCATATCCAGACCGCCGGAAAGAAGGGCAGTTTTCTGATCACCGGGGTTTGTGAATGGAAGAACTTCGATGCGGAAGCTTTTATCAATAAACTGGTCATAGAAAAATGGCTGGATTGTCTGAGCAGTTTTCCAGGACCCCACCTTTAATTGTATGGCATCTGCTGAAGCCACATTGGCTGATTGTGTATCTTCAGATGCATTCTTATCTTTAGAAGAAGCAGTATCTTCAGTAGGATTAGAAACTTCAGTGGAAGCAGCATTTTCAGTGGAATTAGAAACTTCAGTGGAAGCAGCATTTTCAGTGGAATTAGAAACCTCAGTGGAAGTAGCATCTTTAGTAGAATTAGCATCTTCAGGTGAATTAGCAACTTCAGAGCCGGATTTTTGACATCCGCCAGCAAATACCATGCTGAAAACCAGAAGCAGGGTTAGAAGCAGGAATATTAGTTTTTCTTTAATGTTTTTTTTCATAACAAGTGTTCCTTTCATAAATGAAAGCTATTTTTTACATTTCTGTTTAATCGTTTTCTGTTTGACAGACAGTGTACCCATTATTTTGGAACCACTGTTTTGCCACGTTTACATCGAACTGTTTCCATTTTTCGTTCGGAAAACAACAGGCATCCCGGGGAATAGCTCCGGTTTCAATAACCGCCACATTGGCACCAAACTGAATTGCCAGTTCACTGGCAGGGTGTACGCAGATGCCGGGAACTTTATAACCGCATGCCAGTCTGGTAACGGCAATAATCTGGGCAAGCCTTTGGTCGCTGATTTGAGGCAGTTCTCCCAGAGGGGTTCCCTTTACCGGAACTCTTGCCATGGCTCCGGAAACAATAGCGCCGAAGTCGATGGTCATTTGGCAGATATCTGCAATTTCTTCGTTCGTATGCTCTATTCCAACCGGTTCTACCAGAAAAACCAGTTTTAGTGGTGAGTTTTTGCAGGCATTTAACGTAGCAATACGTTCCTCTTTTTGGAAGCGGGTATCCTTGCCTTCGCCTAAACGTAACGAATGATAAATGAAATCCACGCCGCGCCTGGAAAGCTCATGGGCTTTCGTAACATCAAATTCACCAACGTTTAAACCGATTTCGTAGGTACCGTGAACTTCCTTGCGGATGGTCTGGATGAGTGATTCCAAAACATCCAGACTGTAAAACTCGGTTGTTCTGAGTACGATCCAGCGTACTGTATTGTCAACATAGTAGCGCACATTCCCGATAATTTCTGCTTCGGAAAAATCCCGTTCTACTTTCACCAATCCCCATTTTTTCCCCAGGGAGCAGAAGTCGCAGTTCATTGGGCAGGCTTTAAAATCCACACCCATTGCTCCCCAAAGGTAAGCGCGTTTTTCCGTAATTGTCTGAGCAACCTCAAAAGCGGCTTTCCCCAGTGCATCTATGGCAGGAGAGTCCAGGGGGATGGACAGAAGATCAATCATGAGCTGACGGTCAAGGGATTCCCTGTTTAAAGAAATTTGTTTTGCATACTCTATTTTTTCAAAAATATTCATTGTGTTCTCCTTCACTAAGCTTTATAATAGAAGTCTAGCATATTGTGTTGAATTTTAGTGGTTAACAATATAGCTTTTTGGTAAAAATTTTAGAAAGTATAAATTTTTTACGGTTTTCGGGCTGCATTGATAATGCTATGTTTTCTCTGTTTGAATTTTATGCAGGAAGTGATCCGTTTGGAAAATAAAAATTCGAAAAATTGTGGAAAAATGTGTGAAAAAGTTATTGACACACACGGTGATGTGTAATATAATATCTCAATGTGACGTAGTACGTAGACGTTAAAAACCAAAGCCCCGGTGAGACGTTTTACTATAGAAACAGTTAATTATCCAAGGAGGTAAACCAATGAAGAGTTTTATGGCGAGTCCAGCAACAATTGAAAGAAAATGGTACGTAGTTGACGCTACAGGATATACATTAGGTCGTTTAGCATCAGAAGTAGCTAAAATATTAAGAGGAAAGAACAAACCGATCTTTACTCCTCACATCGATACAGGTGATTACGTAATCATCACAAATGCAGAAAAAATTCAGGTAACAGGTAAAAAATTAGATCAGAAGATTTACTATCATCATTCAGACTACGTTGGTGGAATGAAAGAGACTACCTTAAGAGAAATGTTAAACAAGAAGCCGGAAAGAGTTATCGAGCTTGCAGTTAAAGGCATGCTTCCAAAAGGACCTTTAGGAAGATCCATGATGACAAAACTTCACGTGTACACTGGTGCAGAGCACAATCATGCAGCTCAGAAACCAGAAGTATTAACATTTTAAGAAGGAGGTAAAAAACATTGGCTAACGCAAAATTCTACGGAACAGGAAGAAGAAAAAAATCTATCGCAAGAGTATATTTAGTACCTGGAACAGGTAAAGTTACCATTAATAAAAGAGATATCGACAACTATTTAGGTCTTGAAACTTTAAAAGTTATCGTTCGTCAGCCATTAGTAGCAACAGAGACTAATGACAAATATGACGTTTTAGTAAACGTACATGGTGGTGGAACAACAGGACAGGCTGGTGCTATCAGACATGGTATCGCCAGAGCATTACTTCAGGTAGACAGCGATTTCAGACCAGTTTTGAAAAAATCAGGATACTTAACAAGAGATCCAAGAGCAAAAGAAAGAAAGAAATACGGACTCAAAGCAGCTCGTCGTGCTCCTCAGTTCTCCAAGAGATAATAAGAAATTCAATAAGAGAATTAGCAAAACCCTTGAAAATGCAATGTTTTCAAGGGTTTTTTATATGTGGACGAGTTAAAATTCATCGTAAACACTCGGAAATAGATGAGAAACAAAACATAACAAGAAAACCAAAAGAATTAATTAGCAAAATAACAGATTGCATAGAAACTATACATATGATAAGATAAACACAAGAACAATCGTGTTGCAGGGTGTGTTGGCCTCATTCTAAAAGAATGGGGGTGATGCCTATGAAAAATCATTTTGATTTTAAGGATATAATGACTTTTGGTATATTCCTTTTGGCATTACTTACATTCGTTTTTACGTTTTGTAAGTAGCTACATAGAAAAACCACCCTGATACTTTGAACGGCTTAGGGTGGTAGTTCTACTCATTTAATCGGTCAAACCACCTTGTGGGCGATTGTTCCTTTTCTAATAATAATATAACACTAGAATACGGAATTGTAAAGAGACGAATTTTATGGAAATAGTGGTATGATTGTAGAGCCCATACTTGAAAGAAGGCAGTACCATTGTGTTGTGAAATATTGCATAGATAAAGGCCTCTTCCCATAGCGGAGGGGCTTTTAAACGGTTTTCAATATTTTATTTTACTTTATCATGGTCATCATGGGATAGGAATGTTATAATATTTTTATTCAGCTGCAAGATATAGAGCCTGTTTGAATATTACTGCCATCTGTACACCTCACTTTTCGAGGGATTTACTTAAGACGGTCAGCGCAGCCTGCCGGGTTTCACACTTTCGGAACTAATTTCCCAAAAGATGTGACGCACAGCGTACAGAAAGCAGCTTATAACACGCTCAGGATAAAAAGATTAAAATAAAGTAATATGATATAAGTGAGAATGCAAATGAAAAAATTAGTGATTGGTATTTTAGCCCATGTAGATGCAGGTAAGACTACGTTGTCTGAGAGTATGCTGTATCTGAGTGGTAGTATTAGGAAATTGGGAAGAGTAGACTATGGAAACGCATTTTTAGATACCTATGAACTGGAACGGGAAAGAGGCATTACGATCTTCTCCAAACAGGCGGTATTTCAGTTGGGAGAAACCCAGGTAACGCTTCTGGATACTCCGGGGCATGTGGACTTTTCAGCGGAAATGGAGCGAACCCTTCAGGTACTGGATTATGCGATTCTTGTGATAAATGGAGCCGATGGGGTGCAGGGTCATACACAAACGTTATGGAGGCTGCTGGCAGGCTATCAGATACCTGTGGTTTTATTTGTAAATAAAATGGATCAGAGTGGGACGGATCAAGAGTGGCTTTTTAAGGAGTTGAAGAAAAGGCTGGATGAAGGGTGCATGGATTTTGGAACTTCCCAAGATGGAGAAGATTTCATGGAAAATCTGGCAATGTGCGATGAATCAGCCCTGGAGCACTATCTGGAAACAGGCAGAATAGAAAATAGTGAAATTGTGAGATTGATACAGGCAAGAAAAGTGTTTCCGTGTTTCTTTGGATCTGCGCTTAAACTTACTGGTGTGGAAGAATTCTTAAAAGGTTTGGAAACATATATGGTACCGCCGGTATTTCCGGAGGCGTTTGGTGCAAAAGTTTATAAAATTGCAAGAGATGACCAGGGAAGCCGGCTGACTTATATGAAAATTACGGGGGGAAGCCTGAAGGTGAAAACCCTTTTGTCAAATGGTTCCGGGGTGAGTGCTGAAGCAAAAATCGGGAAACAATCTGAATATTGGGAGGAAAAGGCAGATCAGATCCGTATTTATTCCGGCAGCAGATATGAGATGGTAAATGAAGCAGAGGCCGGAAGTGTGTGTGCAGTTACCGGTCTTAGTAAAACTTATCCGGGGGAGGGATTGGGAATAGAAGCAGCATCGGAGGTTCCCGTTTTAGAACCGATTCTGACCTATCAGATCCAGCTGCCTCCGGACAGTGACGTACATCGTATGCTGCTGCAGCTGCGCCAGCTGGAAGAAGAAGATCCGCTGCTGCATATTGTTTGGAATGAACAGTTAAATGAGATTCATGCCCAGCTTATGGGAGAGGTGCAGATCGAGGTCTTAAAAAGCCTGATTAAGGAACGATTTGGTGTGGCGGTTGAATTTGGCACCGGGAATATTTTATATAAAGAAACCATACAGGAAGCAGTAGAAGGAGTGGGACATTTTGAACCTCTCCGACACTATGCGGAAGTACATCTGCTGATGGAGCCGTTGGAGGCGGGAAGCGGTTTGCAGTTTGCCACAGCCTGCAGTGAAGATATTCTGGACCGAAACTGGCAGAGACTGATTTTGACGCATCTGGAAGAAAAGGAACACATAGGTGTACTGACAGGTTCTCCGGTTACCGATATGAAAATAACGGTAATTACGGGGCGTGCGCATATCAAACATACAGAAGGCGGAGATTTCAGACAGGCAACTTATCGTGCTGTCAGACAGGGATTAAAGAAAGCAAAAAGTATTTTGCTGGAACCCTATTATGAGTATCGATTAGAAGTCCCGTCGGAAATGATAGGCAGGGCATTGGCGGACATGCAGAAAATGCATGGTACTTTTGGAACCCCTCTCCCAGATGGAGAGATGTCTGTTCTTTTGGGAACGGCTCCGGTAGTAACCATGCGGGATTACCAAAAAGAGGTCATCTCATATACAAGAGGAAGGGGCAGGCTTTTCTGTACACTGAAAGGATATGCACCCTGCCATAATGCTGATGAAGTCATGGAAGCCATTGGGTATGATTCAGAGCATGATCTGGAAAATCCTACCGGGTCTGTTTTCTGCTCTCATGGGGCAGGATTTGTGGTAAAGTGGGATCAGGTGCAGGATTATATGCATGTGGAGAGCGGTTTAGCCCTTGAGAAGGAGAAAGAGGATATTTCAAAAGAATTACCCCTGTCGTCAGCGCCGGGGGAGTTCGGATCCTGGCAAAGTGAAAAAGAATTGGAGGAGATCTTTGTCAGGACATTTGGACCGATTAAGCGGGAAAGAAATGATTCTACATTTCGCAGTTCCTTTGAACAAAAAGCAGAGCCGAAAGTAAAGATCCGGCAAAAACAGGATGGGCAGGATGAATATCTGCTGGTGGATGGCTATAACATCATCTTTTCCTGGGATGAACTCAAAGATCTGGCAGAAGTAAATATTGAGAGTGCCAGAAATAAGCTGATGGATATATTATGTAATTATCAGGGATATAAAAAGTGTACGCTGATCCTGGTCTTTGATGCTTATAAGGTAGAAGGTAATATTGGAGAAGTGCTTTCTTACAATAATATCCATGTAGTTTATACAAAGGAAGCCGAGACGGCAGATCAGTATATCGAAAAGGTAGTGCATGAGATTGGAAGAAAATATCATGTAACCGTGGCAACTTCTGACCGCCTGGAACAGGTAATTATCATGGGACAGGGCGGCAATTTGCTCTCGGCAAGAGGGCTGCAAGAGGAAATTGAAATTGTGAATCAGGAGATTCGCAATGAATGTCTGGCGAAACGGCAGAACAGCAGGAATTATCTGTTTAACCATATGTCGGATGAAATGGCTGATTATATGGAGGATGTGCGGCTGGGTAAGAAAGAGATCAAATAAGATCAATATAAATATTTTTTGTATGATACCAGAAGTTCATCAAAGATAAGGGAGAAGTGACATGAGGACGATTGATTTAAGGATATCAGATCTTAGAAAGAATAAGGGGCTTACCCAACAGGATTTAGCAGGCACTATAGGAGTGATAGCTTAATATTTTATACGGGCTGGTGTACAGCAAAAAGAGGTCAGATAACCAAATAGGGTTTCTGACTTCTTTTTGCTTCTTTTGTTTTTGGAATAAAGCACCTGGGAAATTTAGGATTGGCCCACAATACCATCTATCAGCGTTATTTCTTCTTCCGTAAAAGAGGTGTTTTCCAGCGCCTTTATATTTTCCAGAATCTGCTCCGGCTTACTTGCGCCGATGAGTACAGAAGTCACTTTTCCATCTCTTAAAATCCAGGCAAGCGCCATCTGCGTCAGTGACTGTCCTCTGTTTGCTGCGATATCATTTAATCCCCGGACTTTTTCCAGCATTTCCGCCTTTAAGTCTTGTGCATGTAAATAAGGACTTTTCTGGTTGCCGATTCGGGAATCAGATGGGATGCCGTTTAAATATTTACCGGTTAGGATGCCTTGCTGAAGCGGGCTGAATGCGATGCATCCGATACCGTGGTCAAATAAGAAATCTTTTAACCCGTCTTCCTCGATCCACCTGTTTAACATGGAATAGGATGGCTGGTGGATGACAAATGGTGTTTTCAGCTCTTTTAAGATTGCATAAGCTTTGCTGGCCTCTTCTTTTTTATAATTCGATATGCCTACGTATAAAGCTTTTCCCTGGCGGACGATCTGATCCAGTGCCAGCATGGTTTCTTCCAGTGGCGTGTCGGGATCGGGTCTGTGGTGGTAAAAGATATCTACATAATCCAGCCCCATTTTCTGCAGGCTCTGGTCCAGGCTGGCGGTGAGGTATTTGCGGGAACCGCCGTTTCCGTAAGGACCTTTCCACATATCGTAGCCGGCTTTGGACGAAATGATCAGTTCATCCCGGTATTGCATCAGGTCAGATTTCAAGATTTGTCCCATATTTGTTTCAGCGCTGCCATAGACCGGACCGTAATTGTTAGCCAGATCAAAATGGGTAATTCCGTTATCAAATGCCGTGAACAGGATTTTTTTCATATCTTCTAAGTTATTGACGGAACCAAAATTGTGCCACATTCCCAGAGACAGTGCAGGGAGATACAGACCGCTGTTTCCGCATTTATGGTATTGCATTTTATTGTCGTATCTTGTAGGATCAGCTGTGTACATGATTAGTTTCCTTTCTTGTTTTTTATACATTTTATATCAGAAAAGTAGTTTATACTATGGACTTTTCAGACTGGATGTTTTATGATAGGTTTGTATTTTTAACATAGGAGAAAATCATGATAAGTCCAAATGCACAAAATCAGATCCTCTGGCCCGAACATTGTTACGTAAATGGAAACTGGAAATGTTACAGTATGGAAAAGCATTCCCATGGAGGCCTGGAGATAAATTATATCCTGGAAGGCGCCTGCAGTTATATCGTTGGAGATAAGGAATACCGTCTAAAAAAGAAAAATATGATAGTTATAGAAGGTCAGATACCGCATCAGAAAATTTTTGACCGGAATGTGCCCTGTACGGTTATGGGAGGGGAGTTCCGGTTAAAGGAAGTGAAACTGCCTGGGATTTCTTTTTCTGCGCTGGCAGAACATGACAGGCAGCTGGGGGAATTTCTGCGCCAGCTGAATGGATGCAGCGTAATTGAAGATGCACATCTGCTGCTTGAAGATTTCGGAAAGCTCCACCGTGAATGCCAGGATCAAAACCGGGAACTTTATATTGCTACATTGACAAACAAATTTTTGATGGATACAGCTGACGCCTTTTACAGCAAAAATCCTTCTGTGAAGGCATACATAGCCCAGATAAAGGAGTATATCAGAAATTATTTCTGCAAACTCTCTAATATCCAGGAGATAGCTGATCAGATTCATTTAAATTCTACCTATATGGAACGGATTTTCAAACGGGAAACGGGAAGTACAATCTGGCAGTATGTGATGGAATGCAGGATGGATGCGGCAAAAGATCTGTTAGAAAATACCCCGATTCCCATTGGGGAGATAGATCCGCTGATAGGGATGAATTCCAGGCAGACCTTTTATATCCAGTTTAAAAGGCATTACGGTGTTTCCCCGGCGGAGTATCGTAAATTATTCCGTAAGTAATCGTATTGCATTGGATAGTATTATCAGGGGGATCGTCAGGGTGGATCACTTGGGCTGTGACCTAACTGGCTTTAGGTACGATATCCATATATAAAAAAGTAGAATAATGAAACGGTAAGCTGTGATAATACCAATTGTTCTATAAATTTATATGAGAAAATTCCACAAAAAAATGCAATGACAAACAGAGCCGGATAGTATATAATGGGCATCATTAACAGAAAAATATGGAATCAGCAAGATATGAATCAGACGCTATCAAAAATTAGTAAGATATGAATCAGGAACCGGTAAGATGAACGAGGAATGAACCTTGAACGAATGATAAAAATTAATTAATCTGAAAGAAAGGAGCTACAATGCGGGAAAAGCTAACGAGAAGCGATGTAAAGAAGATTGAAGAAGAAATCGAACACCGTAAGCTAGTGGTGCGCAAAGAAGCACTGGAAGCAGTAAAGGAAGCCAGAGCCCATGGAGATCTGAGTGAAAATTTTGAATACCATGCGGCAAAAAAGGACAAGAACAAAAATGAAAGCAGAATCCGTTATCTGGAACGGATGCTTAAAACAGCAGAGATTATAACCGATGAATCAAAGGAAGATGAAGTAGGGCTGAATAATACGGTTGAAGTATATTTTGAAGAAGATGAGGCATCAGAGAAATTCAGGCTGGTTACATCCATCAGAGGAAATTCCATGAAGGGGTTAATCAGTACGGAATCTCCCATTGGAAAGGCAATTATGGGACACAAGGTAAATGACCGCATATTTATCCGGGTAAATGACAGTTATGGATATTATATTGTGATTCGGTCGATTGAGAAAACCGTGGAAGATGCGGCGGATCAAATCAGAAGTTTTTAATATATGGAGGCAGAAATGACATTAAAAGAACGTATGGAAAAAGGATTTTTATATTACGAAGCAGGAAATAAAAGCGAAGAAGATCAGAAATATGAGAAATTGATTGAAAAGCAGAGACAGGACTGCAAAGAATTGATTTTTGATTATAATGCAACACGTCCCTCTGATCTGAAAACTAAAAAAGAAATATTAGAAAAATTGCTTGGAGAAATGGGAAAAAATATCTGGATTGAAGCACCGGTCTTTATGTCTTACGGATGTAATGTACATATCGGAGATTATTTTTATGCCAACTTTAATCTTACGATTGTAGATGACATTGATGTGTATATTGGCGATCATGTTATGATTGCTCCGAATGTTACCATTTCAGCTACCGGACATCCGGTGAATTATGAATTCCGCCGCAAGGGAACTCAATTCTCTATTCCGGTTGTGATTGAAGATGATGTCTGGATCGGATCAAATGTGGTAATTCTACCGGGCGTCCGCATTGGAAAGAATTCGGTTATCGGTGCAGGCAGTGTGGTTACCCACGACATCCCGGCTGATGTGGTGGCGGTAGGAAACCCATGCAGGGTTCTGCGTCAGATTACGGAACGGGACAAAGAATATTATACCAGGGACAGAAAAGTTGATGAGGAATTCCAGATTTAGGGAATAGAAGACATAGAGAACTCACAAACCGGTTTACCAAAGGGAGGGAAATATGGGATTTATGGATCTTCATATGCACTCGGATATTAGTCTGGATGGTGAATTTCCCCCGGAGAAACTGGCAGAACTGTGTGGCAGAGCACGGCTTAACATAGTGTCGCTGACAGACCATAATTCTGTCCGTGGAGTAGCACAGATGAAAGAAGCAGCTAAAAATTACGGGATCACTGTGATAAATGGCGTGGAACTGGATTGCATCTGTGATGGTGTGGATCTTCATTTACTGGGATATGGGATGGATATAACGGACAGGCGCTATCTTGATATAGAACAAAATATTCTGGGTCAGAAGCAGAAATCCTCTTTCTTAAGAATGAAAATGCTCCATGATATGGGGATTCAGTTTGAGGATGCTAAGGTTATGGAACTTGCCAAAGGCGGTGTTGTGGTGGGAGAAATGATAGCAGAAGCAGCCTTGTCGGATGCTCACAACCAGAGAAATCCGCTGATGAAGCCATATTTTCCTGGTGGTAGCAGGTGTGATAATCCGTGTTTAAATTTCTTTTGGGATTTCTGCGCACAGGGGAAACCGGCATTTATACCGGTAAATTATATTTCTTTTGAAGAAGCAGTGAAGCTGATCCGGGATACAGGGGGAACTGCCGTTATTGCCCACCCTGTTAATACCGTTCAGAGAGACGAAGAGATGATACGTTATATGCATAGCTGCGGTGTGGAAGGAATTGAGGCTTACAGCAACTATCATAATTCAGAACAGACGGTGTATTACTGTAAACTGGCGGATCGTCTGGGAATGATAAAAACCATGGGGAGTGATTATCATGGGAAGACGAAACCTTCGGTACGCCTGGGTACAACATCTGGTGATGAGTATGAAATGGAACTTACCCATATATTAAGGATGAAAAATATGATCTGAAAATATTGGGAGTAAATGAAAATAAGCTTTGATAACCGTTAATGCGGAAACCAAAGCTTATTTTTTTCGCCTGAAGATAATCTGTATCAGCAGGCAGAAGATCAAAATACCCGAAAGGGAAAATCCTGCAAAGCTAATCCATGGCATATGGAAGATTTCCGGTGTTATATCTGTCATACAGATGAGATCGGAGCCAATAAATAATGCTGCCGCCAAAATACCCAGAACCAGCCGGTCTGTCATACGGTGGATACTATATAAGAAATCTTTGGAATCGGGTAATTCCAGATTTATCTTTGCCTGTCCATTTTTAGTGATATTCAGAAGATCGGACAGCTGTGCCGGAATATCCAGTGTTTTATCAAAGGATGTATAAACTGAGCTGCCTTTATGCATAAGCTCCTTTTTCCAATCCAGTTCATAAAACAGGAGGGATGACATGTGGGCGGACAAAATCTGAAGAATATTTACCTTAGGGGAACAGATGCTCAGCGTTCCCTCCATTGTGATCATGCTTCTTCCCAGAAGCGTAATATCCATATTGACGGCAATGTGATGTTCTTTTACCATATCCAGAAGCTTTTCAATCAGTTCACCCAGTTTCATATTTCCAAAATCCATGGAGACATATTTACTTACGATGTCATCAATATCTGTATACAACCTTGCATGGTTAATCCGTTCTTTGGCTTCGCCTAAGGATAAAAGCACATTTTTTAATTCATAGATATCGTGTTTTAATATAGAGAGTATGGCACGTCTTAAAAGCTGCTTATAGAATTCTGATAAATGTCCGGTCATGCCAAGATCCAGCCACGCAATCTGCCCGCCTGAGATACGGATATTTCCGGGATGGGGGTCAGCGTGGAAGAATCCGTCTTCCAGAATCTGTTTGCAGTAATTTTCAGCCGCCTTTTCTCCGATCTCCGTCATGTCATATCCCTGTTTTTCCAGAACTGCCGTATGATCAATGGGAATTCCGTCAATATAATTCATAACAAGCATCCGGGGAGTGGTATATTTATGGATGACTTTAGGACAGGTGACATAGACGATATCCTTCTGGTTTTTATAGAATAAATCCAGATTTCTGGCTTCCTGCAGAAAATTCATCTCTTCCTGGGCTGTTTTCCATAACTCATCCACAACCATTTTAAAATCAATTAGGCTTCCGGTGCCTATGGTCAGTTTTAAGATGCGGACGGCCTTCTTAAGAAGCTTAATATCATTGGACATGGTTTCTTTGATTGCCGGACGCTGTACTTTCACCACCACGTCTGAACCATCTGATAATGTTGCCATATGTACCTGGGCAATAGAAGCAGAGCCCAGAGGCAGGGGCTCGATTTTTGAAAATATCTTACCGGATGGCCGTCCAAGCTCTTCTTCTATAACAGATATTATGGTATCAAAAGATAAGGGCTTTACCTGGGTACGCAGCCTGGAAAGCTCTTTGCAATATGCTTCCGACAGCATATCAGAACGCATGGACATGATCTGACCCAGCTTCACGTAAGTGGGACCCAGATCTTCTAATATTTCCCGCAGCTTTACCGGCGATAAGCCACGGGTAATATGATGCTTTTTCAGTACTTCCAGTATGTCTTTTAAACGACCGCCGGGAAAGTCTTCCTCCCTGTTATCGATTGGGGGGATGTCCTTATTTAAGGTCTCATTGTTCATGATCCTTTTCTTCTCCGCTTATATCATTCTGTGCTTCGGCTGATTTGCAGCAGCATTCTTCGGAATCATCAGAAGAGCAGCAGCATTCGTCACTTTCATCAGAAGAGTTACAGCAGCAATCTTCACCTTTATCACAGGAACAGTCTGGTTTTTCTTTTTCCATTGCAGCAATTTTTTCTTTTAGTGCCTCCAGCTCCTCTTCGGTCATGTGATTGACTGCTTTCATCACATCTTTGTATTCTCTTACGATATTGACGGTAACATGATCGTTCATTTTTTCTTTGGCATTGCGTTTTAATTCTTCATTTAATACTTTGCCCTGTTCTACGGTAATCTCACCTTTTTTTACAAGGCTATCTATGATCTCCATGGTAGATTCCGCTGTGGTAGCAATAGCGCCAACGCCTGCCAGAAATATTTTCTTTAATCCTTCACCTAATTCCATATAAGTATCCTTTCTATGTGTGCTGATGTACCAGTTACTATTTTTATAGTATAACATATTATCAGACGATTTTTCGTTTTTAGGAAAATTTTATAAAATTATTAAGATTTTATAGTTAAGAGCAAAATTATAATTTTCCCATGAATTATTAAGAAATTGTTTAGCCCGACTTTACACAGACTTTACATAAAAAGGTTAGACTGAAATCTTAATATGACCTTTTGCAGAAATGGCCGGACAAGGTTCGCCGGCTTATGAGAGGATGGTAAAATGAAAACAGAGGTTGATTGTAAGGCAGGATTAAATAAAGAACAAATTGCTGACAGGATAAATGAGGGGAAGCAGAATATCGTACAAAGCAATATAACAAAGACGAAAGGACAAATCATAAAGTCCAATGTATTTACCCTGTTTAATCTGCTGAATGTGCTGATTGCAGTTGCGCTGGCAGTAGTTGGTGCCTGGTCGAATATGATATTTATCAGCATTATTTTAATGAACATAATCATAGGGATTGCGCAGGAATTAAAAGCAAAAAAGCTGGTTGAAGAATTATAGTTATTATCGATGCCTACCGTAACCGTAATTCGGGACAGTGAAGAACAGACAGTGTCTGTGGATGAAATTGTACAGGATGATATTATGCTTCTGGAAAGCGGAAAGCAGATCAGCTGTGACTCTGTAGTGATGGAAGGGGAGCTGGAAGTAAATGAGTCCCTTCTGACCGGGGAATCGGACTCCGTGATAAAAAGAGCCGGAGACAGGCTGCTCTCAGGCAGCAGTGTCATCTGTGGAAAATGTTACGCTCAGGTTGAACATGTTGGTAATGAAAATTATGCGGCTAAAATTTCAGAAGAAGCAAAGAAAATGAGAAGCGTTAACTCGGAGTTGATGAATTCCATGAAGAAAGTTACGAAGATCACAAGCTTCCTGATTATTCCCCTGGGCATCATTCTTTTTGCAGAAGCATTTTTCTTAAGGGGAGATACCACTTTTAGTGCAGTCGTATCCAGTGCTGCAGGATTGCTTGGAATGCTTCCGAAAGGGCTGGTTCTGCTGATCAGTATTTCACTGGCTGGAGGCGTGATTAAACTGGCGAAACAAAAGGTGCTGATACAGGATCTGTATTCGCTGGAATCTCTTGCCCATGTGGACATCCTGTGTCTGGATAAAACCGGTACCCTTACAGAAGGGAAAATGCAGGTGAGCCGGACCTATGATCTGGGGAAGGAAAGCGGTATCGAAGTGGACTTTTCCGGGATTATGGGAAGCTTTTTGCATCACAGCGATGATAATAATGCAACCTTTCAGGCTTTGAAAGAATACTACCAGGAGGAAGATGCTTATAGGGTGATTCGTAAAATACCTTTTTCTTCTCAGAGAAAATGGAGTGCGGTTACTTTTGAAGGCGCAGGAACCTTTGTTGTGGGTGCACCGGAACGCCTGTTAGCGGGCAGGATTCCTGGATATCTGCAAAAAGAAATTGAAAATGGAAAAAGGGTAATTATAGCTGGTATCACCGTTGAAACGGTGCAGGCGGATGAAGCACTAAGCGAAGTTGTGCCGTTAATGGCTGTGGTTATTAACGATAAGGTGCGGGAAAATGCTTCTGAAACACTGCGGTATTTTAAGAAAGAAGGGGTTGAGATTAAAATAATCTCCGGAGACAATCCCGCAGCAGTATCATCCATAGGAAAAGAAGCAGGTCTTGCTAATTACCGGGCGTTTATCGATATGAGTACCGTTGGGGAAGACGAAGATCTCACCCAGATTACTTCTAAATACACCGTATTCGGACGGACGACTCCGCTTCAGAAGAAACAGCTTTTACAGGCGATGAAGGAACAGGGACATTCGGTGGCGATGACCGGGGATGGCGTGAACGATCTGCTGGCACTGAAAGAAGCGGATTGCAGCATTGCGGTTGCCGAAGGAAGTGATGCGGCGAAGCAGGTTGCCCAGGTGGTATTGCTGGATTCCGACTTTTCTTCTCTGCCGGATGTGCTTCTGGAAGGCAGGAGAGTAGTAAACAATGTTACCAGAGTTGCAGGAGTATTCTTTATTAAAACAATTTACTCGGTGCTGCTGACCATAATCTGCATCCTGCTAAATGCACCGTTTCCGTTTATTCCGATTCAAATTACATTGATTGACGCCGCGATTGAAGCGTATCCGGCATTTTTAACCGCATTCGAAGCAAACGGAAATAAAGTTGGGGAAAGATTTCTTCCGGCTGCATTTCGAAGGGCGGTGCCCAATGCCATCGCTATTGTATTTGGAGTCCTGGCTGTTTACTTTTCAGCGCCCCTGTTGGGAATTGGAGAAGGGCAAATGAACACTACGGCATATCTATTGGTAGCAATTGTGAGTATAGCAGCAGTGATCAGATCCAGTGCCCCCTTTACCAAGCTGAGAGTCTTCGTATGCAGTACCATGACATTTGGGTTTCTTGCAGCAATTACATTATTCCACTCTCTGCTTAAAATTGAAAGGCTTAGCTTTGACGCCATCATGTTACTGGGATTTGTTTCCGTGGGAGCTCTTTTGCTGGAAAGGATTGTGGCAATGATTATTCACATAATCCAGGGGAAAAATGCAGCAGGAACAATATCAGGCAGGAAACAATCGGTAGGTGGAAATTAAATAGATACTTGTATATCGCGTTGTGCCAATAAGGGGCACAGCGCGTTTTTTACGTTTAAATTATAATTGACTGGCAAAAATATAGTTCTGTGAAAATGCCGGCCAGGTATTAATTCAAGTCCCGGATATAAGCGGTCAGATATTCATAAAAATCAGCCACGGTTCCCTTGTTCATGACAGTGGGATCATACGTGATGATAATATCCCTGCGGCATATAGGACTATCTATAGGAAGGAGAACTACCTGGGGGAGGTTCGGGAGAGGACCCCAGGAATATTTCGGCCAGAATCCGATACCAAGTCCGGCGGCAATCAGGTTGCGGACTGCTTCCGGGCTATCGCTTTCAAATGCAATCCGGGGCGTAAAACCAGCCGCCAGACAGAATTGGTCGCAGATGGTACGGATCGGCTTGGAACCGGAGAAGCTAATGTATCCCTCATTCCTGGTTTCGCCCAGGGAAATGGATGTGCGCAGGGCGTATGCGGAATTAGCCGGGACAGCCAGATAAAAGTCCTCCTGAAGCAAGACCATGCTTTTGCTGTCCAGGACATTTCCGGGAATAGCCGAAGAGATACTCAGATCATAGACCGTATCATTTTGGTCCTGGGAAAGCTGGAAGATGATATCCGGATGCAGGACCTTATAGGAAATGATACAGCTGGTGACCAGTGCTGTGGCGGTGAGAAGATTTAAGCGGATTGTACGTCCGGTGTTTTCATCTGCTGCCTGTAATTCAGCAGGAAGATGATCCAGTGCGGACATAATGGGAAGGAGCCGTTCTTCCAGTCGTTTTCCCATATCGTTTAAGGTGATGCCTCTGTTTTTACGGTCAAACAGTAAAACCCCAAGTTCTGATTCCAGCCTGTGGATGGACTGGGAGAGGGCGGGCTGGGCAATATGGAGGGCTTTTGCCGCCTGGGTAATGTGTTCATATTTTGCGGCAGCCAAAAAATATTTCAGTTGCAGAAGCTCCATGTGTTTTCTCCTTTGGATATTCGTCTTTGTGTCTACCGTTTTGTGATCCAGGTGATCTGTTACGGTAAACTAAATTGATAATATACATATTATGTAAATATAATTATTATATATTGGATATGATGGAAATACAAGAATATAATAGTAAATGGAAAAGAATGCAGGGCAGTAAAAGGGTTGATGACAAAACTGCCTGTAAGATAAATGCGGGGAGTGCATAACATGATGAAGAAAAAAAGGCATGGACAAATGTCAGAATCCATACCGGTTGGTATTATTCTGGCGATTGTGGGCGGTTATCTGGATGCCTACACTTATAATGCCAGAGGACATGTATTCGCAAATGCGCAGACCGGAAATATGGTTCTTCTGGGACAAAACCTGTCTCAGGGACAATGGATGGAAGGAATTCAGTATCTGATTCCCATTCTGGCATTTGCAGCCGGAATCTATATTGTAGAAAAAATAAAGGAGCGGTTTCAGAAGAATACGCAGATCCATTGGAGACAGATCATTGTTCTGATAGAGATCATTTTGCTGCTGGTTGTGGGAGTTCTTCCCCAGTCTCTGAATCTGCTTGCTAATGTCAGCGTATCCTTTCTGTGCGCCATGCAGGTGGAAAGTTTTCGAAAGGTGAAGGGAAATGTATACGCTACGACGATGTGCACAGGCAATCTGCGAAGTGCCACAGAGTTATTCTGTGCATACCGCCAGACGAAAAACCCGGAACTTAAAAAGCGCAGCCTGCAATATTATGGAATAATCCTGGTCTTTATTCTGGGGGCAATACTGGGAGTGGTAATGACACGGATATTCCATGACAGAGCCGTACTTTTCTGCTGTATCTTTTTAGCAGCGGGCTTTCTGGTCATGTTTATAAAAGAAGATATTGAGGGAGAAGAAGCAGCATAGAAGAAGAAGCAGCATAGAAGCAGTAGTATAGAAGAAGAAGCATAGAAAAAGAAGGAGCATATTCCCTTATGGAAACAAAATATGCTCCTTCTTTCTTTTTAAACAACTTTAGTAAGATTTCACGTTCATGGTACTTTTCATTCCCTTTTTATTCAAAAGTTTTTCATAGTAGGAAACTTTTGATTTTGGAACTTTAATTGTGGCATTTGCATGAATTCCGGAAATCGCTTTGATGCCTACTGTCTTCAGTTTCCTGGATTTGAAGGTAACTGATTTTAATTTTTTATCCCCATAGAAAGCATATTTGCCAATGGACTTTACAGTTGCCGGCAGAGTTATAGCGGTGAGGGATTTACACTTCATAAACGCTTTGTCTCCAATGGAAGATACCTTGGATGCACTCATTGTTACTTTTTTGAGAGATGTACAGTTATAAAACGCAAGTTTTCCGATGGAGGTTATATTTTTTCCTATGGTTATTTTTTGCAGTTTTTTATTTCCTTTGAATGCAGCGTTATCAATTGCAGTTACTTTCAGCGTTGTATTCAGGAATTTTACTGTGGATGGGATGGTTAGGGATTTCAGGGAAACCCCTCTTTTCATACCGGTTAATTTTACACTGGAAGCTGAGGTGACTTTATAGCTCAGTTTTCCATAAGAAAAGGTATTGCCTGCCGCCGGTTTCTTTAATGTCAGTGATGATACCGCGTTTGCCAGTGTTTTGATTGCGTGATCTACTTCCGTCTGCGAAGCATTTTCTTTTGCGGATACGGTTCTGGCTGCAGTCAGGGCATCCTGCAGTGACCAGAAGGAGGAGTCCGTATAATTGCCCTGCTTCATTCCTGCAGCGGATGCAATTTTCTGATTCAGTATGGCTTTGTCAGCTAACTTTATGAGGCCCTGAAAAGCTGCATTTAATTTTGTCAAAGCACTGTCAACACTATTTTGAGAGGCATCTTCATTGGCTGCGGTCGCTTTGGCTTCTTTTAAAGCTGCTTCAAATACTGCCCAGCTTGCCTTGGTGTAAGTGGAAGCATTTAAGCTTGCCAGGGCTGTTATCCGGTTACTCAGATTAGTCATATCAGCCGCCGGAATACCTTGGGTATTGGCAAGATCGGAATAAATTTCCCGTCCGTCTTGGGTGCCAAGCATGATTTCCGATACTTTGAGAAGTTCGGATGTATCTCTGTCAAAGGTTATTTTTGCAAGTGCAGTGGGCTGATTCTGGTAGGAAATGGTTAACTTGAGCTGACCGTTTTCCGTATCCCGACGGAGGATTGTACCGCCTTTTGCATCTATTTTCACAATACTTGCCCCAGCCAGATCAATAACGGCATCGATTACACGGGTCTGGGACTTCTGGTTCTCTAACTTCAAAACGCCATTTTTTCCCGCACGTTCAAAGATCACTTTTTCTATATCACGGTTTTTCTTCACCATTTCTTCCTGAGTGAGGAATGCGCTGGTATCGAATACTTCCCCGGTCATGGTTTCCGGCTTCTCCATACGCAGGCCGTGGAGTGCCAGTGCCGCAATGTCAGAGTTGTCTCCGCCATTAAGCTTTTTCCCGGAATCGATGGTCTGACCGCCCAGCCCAATGAAAATATCCATGTTGGATGGGTCAGAGGAACCGTGATTGGTGCTGTTTCCGCCGTGGTCGGAGTTAGCGATAATTAAGGTGTCGTCATAACTGCCTTTTTCCTTTAATGCATCGGTTACAGCCTTGAAATAATCATCATAGAGCTTTAATTCGGACCAGTAACGGTCATTATAATATCCGGTACTGTGGCCGATGTGATCCATGTAATCGCTTTGCATGTAAACTAATGCGGTATTGTCATAAGCGTCACTTCTGATATAGTCGGCTACGTCATAGAAGCTCTTCTGGGACGCGGAAGATTTGCCGATTACAGCCGCATCTGCTTCGATAATGCCGTTTAAAATAGGGTTCCATTCGGAAAACGCAGCCATAGGTCTGTCCGGTGCTGCAGCGGTTACTGCCTTGAACATGGAAGGATAGAGCGGTGTATCTTTTTGGAAGTCCGCATAATATTCCTGACCTGCGCTGGTGTTGGTAAGCTGGTATTCGGAAAGTACATCCCCCCATGGGATACCATGGATCATGGAGCTGTAATTCTGCCCGGAAATGGAAGGGGTGACCGCCTGGGCAGTGTAACTGGTGGCAAACTCCTTATTGAACAGGTCCATTGCATATTCATTGGTGCGTTTTGCCATAATGGCAGGGTCACTCGTTTTACTGGGAAGTATGGAATTGGAAGTGGTATAGTAAATGGCATCGGGATTCCATACCTGGCCGCCTCCGTCTGTGGTCAGTACAACTGTGTGTTTATAAGGATAGATGGCGGCAGCATCTGCAGCGGCCTCTTTTTGATCTGCTGGTGCCAGTGCAACATCTCCTGCACCGATAACTCCGTCACCGTTGAAATCAAGTGCACTTTTGGCATAAACTTTAATCGTCTGTACTGCCTCCTGAGGATTCATGACGCCTGTTACGTCTTTCCCATTTTCAAATGCATGAAAATTCTCAATGGAAAGGGTTGTGTCTGTAGTGGAGGATACGTCATGGATCTTAAAATTCAGTTTTCCCAGACGCGTGGTGCCATATTGCCGGAAATCATCGGTAACAAGCGCTGCGGTAGAAGTAATCTTCAAACGGCCGGACTGACTGCTGTCTATGGTAACACCGCTCATTTTGTGCTGCACGTCTTCATAAGTAATGATTGACGGGTCGTAGACCAGATCATAGGTTATTTTATTTACAGAACCTGCTTCGTCTGCATTTGCATGGAGATTCACGTTCATTTCTGAGCCTTCTGCGGCGGTAGAAGAAGAGATAATGCCCAGATTTACCTGCTGGGGCTGAGGTTGCTGTATATCTGCATTTTCAAAAGCTTTTTCATCCAATGCCTTTACCTGTTCCGGGGTCAGAGCCTGATCATACAGTCTGGCAAAGCTTACAGCGGCATTCGAAAAATATTCAGCTGTGTTGCCCGGGCTGCTGTCACCGCCGATTACAAAATTAAAAGCAGTTGTTTGTATTTGAGGTAAACTTAACAGGACCTGCAGCTGCAATTTCACCAGCTAATTCTCCGTTTACATATAACTTGACAGATTCGCCGTCAACAACACCGATTGCATGAACCCACTGGCCTGCCTGGATAGCAGCAGCAGGCTGTCTGTATGACCCTCCTACATGGGCAAAGAAAGTGAGTTTCCCCCCGTCCAGCCCAAGGCCGATTCCGCCGCTCTGCTGGTTTGAGAATATATCGTGTTCACCGGATGGCAGGCTGTTATATTTAAACATGCATTCTATGGATACTGCATTTGTAATTTTGTTATATTTCGCTGCGTCAAAAGGATAAATATAAGCGGAACTGCCGTCAAAATTAGCGATGGGTTTATGTAATTCCGAACTGTCTGTAATGACAGGATTGCCGATGGTGCGATAGGAATTGGCAGTTTCGGAATGGTCGGTACCCAGCCGGTCTGAGAAATCCACATTCATTACGCTGGCTGCAGGAAGTTCGGTCTGCAGAGATAAATCAGCAGGAGCTGACGAATCATATGAAGCAGGAGCATCTTCCGTTTGGGGGATGATATTTTGGGCTTTTGGAGTGTCTGTCTGATCAGTTGATTCCGTCTGAGGCACCGTAGTGTCCTGTTCGGTTTGGGTTTCCAAAATGGATTCCGATGATGAAGGATCTTCTTCTGCGTATGCCTCTGTGACAACGGATTGAGCCGGAGCTGTATTTTGTTCCGCCTTTACGGACCTTTCTGTATGGGCAGCCAAAGCCGGAATACCGGTATTTGGAACCGTCAGTGTTACTGCAAGCAAAAGTGCAACTGCTTTTCTTTTCATAATTTTCTCCTTTACATATTTAACATGTTTGATTTGGACATTGCCCATTATAGCAATGGGTCTTTGTAATAACAATAAAATCCAATTCAAGTTTTTGTAAAAGAATTGTAAAAATACAAATATAAATACCAAGTATTGTTGTAGAAAAACTACAAAAATAATATATTTATCAGAAAATTATAAGGGCGTTTTAAGAAAAACAAGATTAAATGCTGCTGATTTATTTGAGCTGTCAAAGGTGTGTTTAAAAAAATGAGGTACGCTAATTGATATGTAGAAAAATTACAAAATATAGAGTAAAATAAAAGAAACATGAAATAATGATGCATATAATTGTTTGAAAATAAAAACATAAATAACAGGTGCATACACAAGTAACAGTTCAGCCAGGACCGAGCATTTATTGCACAGACCGTACGAAAACCTGGGACTGCTGGCATCCAGCCCTTCGCGCATGGCTAATTTCAATAGACTGGATGCGTAACCATTCAGCCGGCGAAACTGTTACATACACAAAAGGATTTAATCAGCAAAACCTTGATAAAAATTGGATTTCCAAGTACAATAAAAGGGAAACAGGGGAGCCTCACAAAGTAAAAAGGCATTAGCCGGGAGGATAATTAATATGAGAAGAAGTGACAGGGAGATCAAAGATTTAAAGGAAATAATGAATGTGATTCAGCAGTGCGATACCTGCAGGGTGGGTTTAATGGATGGAAAAGTTCCTTATATTGTACCGCTCAGTTTTGGAGTCCGGGAAGAAAACGGCAGAATTACGCTGTATTTCCACAGTGCTCCCGAGGGAAGAAAGATTCGCCTGATGGAAGAAAACAAAGTTGCCGCATTTGAAATGGATACGGCACATGAGTTGATTGAAAGTGAAACTGCATGCGGATATGGAATGAATTACAAGTGTGTTCTGGGGGGTGGAACCATTTCATTTATAGATGACTTTGAAGAGAAAAAGGCAGCGCTGTCCATATTGATGGAGCAGTATACCACAAATGGTGATCTGCCATTTTCGGAAAATATGATAAAAGCGGTAAAGGTAATAAAACTAGAAGTGGAGGAAATCAGCTGCAAATGCTGTAATCGGTAACAACCTATGGAAAAAGAGTATTATACGGTAGGAGAGGTGTCCAAACTCTGTGATATTCCGGTTCGGACACTGCATTATTACGATGAAATCGGACTGTTGAATCCGGCGAAGAAAGATGGGGATACCGGATACCGATACTACGGTAAATCCCAGCTTCTCCATGTAAATATTATCAAACAGTTTAAGGTGCAGGGATATAATATCAAAGAAATTAAGGAGCGTCTGGCTAACCATTCCGCCAGCGTAAGCAGGGAAGCCCTGCAGCAGAAATTGTCAGAAATCAAAGAAGATATCGAAGGTCTGATTCTTCTTAAGAAGAGATTGGAATATTATTTAAATGCTTTAAATTACCAGGACCATCAGCCGCATATTCACGCACAGACAATACCGCCTGTGAAGGTGCTTTCTATCAGAGAGAAAGGGGCGGCAGATCCCGTTGGATTTATGAAGCGTTTTGCCGGACTGGAAACGCTCTTAAAGAAAGAGAAGTGTAGTGCCACGGGGCCGGTAATGGCAGTCTATTATGATGATTATCGTGTATATGATCCCATGAATGCGGATATAGAGGTATGTGTGCCCGTGCAGGAAGATGCGAATGAATCTGTTCATATCCGTGATTTTGGAAATATGGAAGTGGTATCCGGGATCCATTATGGCCCATACTGCAAGGAATACCAGACCTATGGGATTATGATGGAATGGATGGAAAAAGAGGGATATGAAATGTGCGGAAATGCCATTGAAAAGTATCTGATCGATCCGGTGCTTACAGAGCATGAAGAAGAATTTATCACGGAATTAATGATTCCGGTAAGGAAACGGTAAGTAACCAATTGGTAACGAGATGGATACAAGATGGATAACCTGATTGGCAATGGAATAGTAACGGAATAGTAATGGAATAAAAAAAGCTTGACCCTACAGCCACTGTAGGGTTTATTCTTTTTATATAATAAAACAATGTTTTAAGAAACCAGAAAGGAAAAATGAAAAAATGGTACATTTAGTCTATTGTGATGATAAAGCAAAGGTTTTAGAAAAGATCCTGGAAGGGACAAAGCGTATGGTTGTCCGGGGGGCAGCGGGGAGAAAAATTCCTCACAGCCGTGTATTTGAAGGGGAAACGCTGTATTTTATGAAAAAGGGTACAGCGAAGATATCTGCAAAAGCTGAGGTTGTTCATGTGGACAATTATCTGAAGCTGTCGGATGGGGAAATAGAGAAAGTGCTGGAGGAAAATCAGGATAAGCTGGACCTTACAGAGAAACAAAAGGAGAGATGGCATAAAAAGTGCCTCTGCCTGGTTGAATTTAAGAATGTGGAACCAATTGGCCCCCTGGAGTTTGACAGACAGGGAAATATGGATGACTGGCTGATCCTGCAGAAGATAGAAGACGTAGTGGTGGGAACCAGCATTCCATATAATTATGATAATGCTAGATTTAAGTAAAAACAGGTAAATGAATACACTGTTAATGCATCGCAAACATAAAGGAATAGCGTGTCTGAACAGCTTGCTGACAGCTGTTTAGACACGCTTTGCTGCGAAACGGTGAAGTGAATTAAGTGAATTGACCGATTAATTGGCTGATGGCTGATTGGCTGCCGCTTGATCCAGATACTCCAGTATTTCACCAGCATTGGTGTCTGGTTTTGCCTTTTCAAAGACTTTTTCAATGATTCCGTTTTCATCGATGATATAGGTGCTGCGTACCACGCCCATGCCAATTTTCCCGTATAATTTTTTCTCTTTCCAAACATCGTAAGCCTGAATGGCAACGAGATCCGGATCGGATACTAAGATGAAAGGGAGATTATATTTTTCGGCAAATTTCACATGGGATTTTTCGCTGTCCTTGCTCACGCCGATAACCACAACGTCCTTTTCCTGAAAGCCTTGATAGGCACTGGCGAAAGCACATGCCTGCTTGGTGCACCCCGGTGTATTATCCCTTGGATAAAAATAAAGGACTACTTTTTTGCCAGCGAAAGAGGAGAGTGTGATGGCGTTGCCATCTTTGTCATTTAGGGTGAAATCAGGTGCTTTGGTTCCTGCTGTTAACATGATAAAACCTCCTTAAATGTTCGTTAAATTATTTGTTGCATTACTTTTTCTATATGGTTTGTAACTACATATTTATTCTAACATATTATGTACGATTTTTGAAATTAATATTTTGACGGAGGGAAATATATCGATGAATTTTTTTGTTACTGTTCGGATGGACTACTGCGCTTCTGACCGGCACGGAAAGTAAGCAGCAGGGTTTTTATCTCATGTGGCTTTAAATGGAGCTTGATTATCCGGTCCTGAAATTCCGCTGGTTCTATATAGTCTTCCTTTAGATTGCAGACAGATACTTCTGTAAGCGGAAGCGGACTGCATAATTCGTCTGAGGCTGAAAAATGATGATAGTTCACCAGTCTGATCAGTATCTGACCGGGATTTTTTTGGGAACGCCTGATCATAGATATATACAGGGATTGGGCAGCCAAATGAAAACCATAGGATATTGAGGTCAGGGAAGCTAATGCGTCCCTGTGAGCCGGTATGGTATGGCAGAAAGGCGATACCCGGAACGCATCTTCCCGCTGGAGCATTTCAACGGTACTTAAGGATGAACCAAAAGGCAGGATGGAATAATCAAATGTTAATTCCTGCTGTAACTGTCCGTCTGCCTGCCCGTCTGTTAAAAATGTTTTTTCAAAGCTTCGAAACAATGTAATGTCTATGCAGCCATCCGCCTGAGCCCGTGATGCCGCTTCGTGCAGTCCGCCTTTTGACAGGAAAGCAAGGCCGCTGCCGTCTGATCTCTTTCTATAAATGATGTTTCCAAAACTTTTTTCTTCCCGTTCTTCTTCCTTCCAGTTTTCTGATATCCGGCTTCTTCCCACGGCTCGCTCCACAAAAGAAAAAGCTTCTTCTGCATAATAAGATTCCGATGAAATTGCACTGCGTACACTTAATACAAAACGATGATCCTTTACATTGTTGTTTACTTCGGTACGGCATTGCAGCATATCGGAATTTTTTGCTATGGTGATAGAAGTTCTGACAGCCAGTAACTCGTGGTAATCACTCCGGCGGGTATACTGGCGGTGGTACTCCATGTGCCCGGGCAGAGGAATCAGATGATTGATACAAAAAGTACATTTGTTTGGCCCGTCTGCTGTCACTTCCACTCCGGAGGAGAATCCGCTGTGGTGAACGGCATCGGGTATAGGAGATCTGGAATTCCACCCGTCGCCAGTCTCGCCATAATCCACAAAAGTAAGAAGATTGGAATAGGTTCTGTTGTCTCTAAGGTCGGTAAGGGTAACTTCGCCGCCATTTGAAATATCCAGTTGTAAAAATTCATTCCTGGCAGATAAGGGTCCGATTCTCAAACTGCCGAAATATCGAACCGGAGTGGGGGAGGGCGTAATATAAAGTTCGCTCTTTCCCATGGGGGGGATGGCTGCCTCAAAGCACACCGTATAGATGTCAGCAACCGAACCGTAATATTCCCGGGGGTTTCTTACGGTGGAGTTTTTCCTGACGGATTCAATCTGATAGGGAATGACTGCGCCGTGCCGGTCTTGTATGAGAAAGGAATTCATTACTTCCGAAGGTATTACCGGGTATTTTTCCTTTAAAAAGCCGGGAGGAAAAGAAAGATCGGCAGTGACCACCTTGTTAAGTTCAAAGGGCAGAGGGTTAAATAGTGTCAGCAGGATACCCTCATCCTGATTTTTCGTCTCCTTGGTACAGTCCTCAGGCAAGAACGGCGTTAAAGCATGTTCAAAGATCTCCCTGGCGATTTGGGATGACTGTCGATAGCGGTAAAGCATATCCTGATGCACTTCATCTACAGAGCAGCCGCATATGGAGTCGTGGGCATGGTTTTTCAACAGGTACTGATATGCCGTCTTTTCGAACCCCGGAGACACGGAGTACCCATACAGAGATGCCAAAGCAGAGGTGGGCAAAGCCAATTTTTCCAAAAGAGTCTGGACCTGGTCGTTGGCATATTTAATATCATACCGGCTGGACAGTGTTCCGGAAATGAGTTTATTGTGTTCTTCTACAGCCTGTGCAGGCGCCTGGAGTTCTCCGGCTAGGACAGGTATATTGGATATGTATTTCTTGGTTTGGTTGGAGATATATTCCTTTACATGGCTGAAAAAAGACGAAACATTACCAATTGATACGTTGCAGGAAAAGGTTTCTTTTAAATGGTCTGCTAGATATACCGCATCCTTATGAATGGGAGTGTGATCCATTCCATCCATAAGGATGACAAAAGGAAGCGGCGAGCGAAGGCGTTCCTTTTGCACATATGCAATTGCGCCTTCTTCTATGCTCTTTGTTTTTCTGCTGTCGGAATACACTTCGTACCAGAAGCTTCCATAGCCACAGCTTTCCGGAACTTTATAAGTGAGGCATTTACTTTTGTCCGGAGATTCCCAGATAAAATAAGAGGGCAGGCTGGATTCGTTTGTCCCCCTCCCTAATATGGCAGTGGTAATACCAAATCCGTTTAATATCTGGGGCATTTGTGAGACATGCCCAAAAATATCACAGAGATAGCCAAGAGGCAGAATGGCTGCATCCCGGGTCAGTCCGGATAAAGATTCCCTTCCCATGTTTAAATTTGCAATGATGCTTTCTCCGCTGATAAGATTCTCGTCGGGCATTGTATACCATGGACCGGCGGATAGACGGCCGGAATCTAAAAGCTTTTTTACTCTTTCCTCATCCTGAGGCATAATTTCAAGATAATCTTCAAGCATTACAGTCTGTCCGTCGCAAATAAATGCGGAAAATGCAGGAGTGGTTTCCAGAGTTGTGAGAATCTCACGGAAAACGTCCACAAATCGAATGCGAAAAGACTGAAATGGCAGATACCATTCCCGATCCCAATGGGTGGAGGGAAAATATAATAGTTCCTCAATGCTGGTATTAGAACGCATAGGTTAATTCCTTTCTTATGGATTTGAATTTGATTAATATAGGTATAGAAGTTCTGGCGTGCCTTATCACAATAAGCATTTTACTGTTTAAAAAACCTGTTTGGAATTTAAAAAAAGCATATATCATGGCTTGGAATATGTCAATTCTTATCTGTAAAAATGGGATTTTAGACAAAACAGAACATCTAAAATTCATAAATTGGATAGTTATATTACGAGGTTGAAATGGAAAAGTAACAAAAAGAGGGAATCAGTAATGTACAAAACAACGAAAAGATATAATTAAAAATAAAATTAATTGACATATAGTACAATAACTGATAAAGTTAAGTATAAGAAACGACGAATAAAGCATAAGAAATACTAAAAGTTATATTACTAAGTTGGCTATAATGACAGGAGAGGGGGATGGAAAGTTCTTGTTTAAAATGTAAACAGAGAAACATAGTAAGCTGCAAGTGGAATAGTCAGGTAATTTAATCTTACAAAAAGAAAAGGAGAATACAAAGATGAAAAAAGTTTTGGTTTTAGGGATGGTATTTGCAATGTGTATTCCATTATTAGGCGGATGCGGAAAAAAGAATGAAACAGTTACATTAACAGTATGGGGAGATGCAGACAACCAGTCCGTTGTAGAAGGCGCATTCACAGAGATCAATGAAGCTTTTGAAAAAGCAAATCCTGATATTAAGCTGGATTATCAGTATTCCGGAACATTTGACACGATTAATGTTGCGGTACAGTCGGATTCCTTACCGGATTTATTCTGGGTACAGGGAAATAAATCTACGAAGATGGCAGAACTTGCACAAAACGGATATCTTCTGAACCTGGATGAGTATAAAATGGATGCCAGCCGATATCCCCAATCATCTATTGATTATGCTACGGTAGACGGTTCGGTATATTGCAGTTACCCTGCATTTATCGATTATGTAACGGTTTATTATAACAAAGATCTATTTGATAAAGCAGGGGTAAAAAAGCCGGAGAATTTTGCAGAATTTGAAAGTGCCCTGGCAGCATTGAAAGAAAGCGGAGTAACACCGATTGCTTTGGGCGGGAAAGGTGACTTTGACCGGTACTGGTTAATCCAATTAATGGCACCGGCATTGTGTAATGATACGCTAGCTGCAATTAAGAGTGGGGAAAAACCGGACTATGCACCTATGACAGAGTTATTTGACAAATACCGCGAATATTCCGAAAAAGAATATATGGGAAAAGATTTTACCTCTATTGACGGTGTGGGGGCGCAGCTGGCATTCACCAACGGACAGGCTGCCATGAGTATTGACGGAACCTGGAATAATCAGATGTACAAAGATTTGAACTTTGAAGTAGGAAGCTTTGCATTCCCTTCTGCAGACGGAACCCGCTATGCACAAAGCGGTGAGAGCCAGTATAATACATATGCAATTGCCAAAAAGACAGAGCATCCTGAGCAGGCAGTTAAATACCTGCAGTTCCTGAACAGCAAGGAAGCAGAGCAGATATTAGAAGACCATGTCGGCAGTATTCCGGCTGTAAAAGACTTAACACCAAAGGATGAGACCGTATCGGAACACTCTGATTTTGATCAGGTAGGATTTAATATTTATCATGTGCTCAGCGGAGTTGCGGATGAAAATGGAAAACCGCAGGATATTCTTCTGGGAGATGTACTGCCAAAATTAATGATGTCTGAGATGACTGGAGAAGAGGCAGTGACGAAAATACAGGAAGAAATAGCAAAAAGCAGCGTAAAGTAGTAGGGCGTGCTCTAACTTTCACTTGGAGGATAAAATGAAAAAAATAATAAGAAAACGGCCATTTATCTTCTTTTTGGTACCGGGATTTATTCTGTATTCCATATTTGTTATTTATCCAATATTTGCGGCTGGACAGTTAAGTCTGTACCAATGGAACGGTATCGGTAAAAAAATTTTTGTGGGAATTAACAATTATGTGGAGCTATTTACGAATGCGGACTTAATGGCACAGATGATGAACGCACTGAAAAACAGTTTGACAATATTTATATTGACCGTCCTGATTGCTATGCCTATTCAGATCATTATGGCATATATGATTTTCAGCAAGGCAAAGGGCAAAAATTACTTTCAGGTTGCAATATTTTCTCCCCAGTTTATTTCTACACCGGTAATCGTGTTTATCTTTACCCTGATCTTTGATGGAAATATCGGCATTGTAAATAAATTTCTGGAAATGGTGGGGCTGGGTGCTCTGACACGTTCCTGGCTTGGAATTCCCCAGTATGGCATTTATATCATCTGGGCAATGATCACCTGGGCGGGAATCGGCGTGGGCATGATGTATTTTATCGGAGCGATGAAAATGATCGGCATGGACAGCCTGGAAAGTGCGTATCTGGAAGGCGCCGGTTTTTGGAGAAGATTGTGGTACATTATTATCCCCCAGGTTAAAATGACCATCTTGAACCTTGTGCTGGTGGGCTACATTGTGAGTATGACGATCTTTGATTACAGTTATATTATGGGGGGAACCTCCGGTGGAATAAATGGAAATGTGGATGTGATGTCCCTGTTCTTCTACCGTATGGCGTTTGGCGATACAAATCCTCTTGGAGGAAATATCAGCTCTAATTCCATTGGAATGGGTACAACCATTGCATGCGTCCTGTTTCTGATGATTTTTGTAATTGCACTTCTGCAGATGCTGATTGTGTATAGAAAGGAGGAATAGTATGAAACACAGAGACGTTATGAGCAGGCATCACGGAAGGTCTGCGGGTGTGATTAAGATAATTCTGTGGATATATTCGTCCTGCACCTTTTTCATTTTGCTTTATATGATATATCATTCCCTTCGTCCGAAGCAGGATATTTTAAGCAATACCTTCGGTGTTCCGGCAAAAGTATCTTTTGATAATTACATAAAATTATTGGTGAATGACGGATTTTTCCGTTACTTTGGAAACAGCGTCCTGATACTGGTTGTAAGCCTGGCACTGCTGGTGCTGATATCATCCATAACGGCTTATGGAATTGCACGGTTTAATTTTAGAGGGAAAAAATTCTTCCGGATTTATTTCCTTATAGGTTTGATGTTTCCCGTGCAGTTGGGTATCGTTCCCATTTTCCAGATTATGAAACAAATGAATTTGATTAACAGCCCTTTATCGGTCATATTGGTATCGGCAGCAAATATTTCAATGCCTGTATTTATGCTGACGGATTTCTTCGCAAAACTGCCAAAGGAAATTTATGAAGCGGCGGTTATAGACGGTGCGGGAGAGTGGACGGCTTTTGGTAAAATTATGTTCCCCATGGCCAGTCCGGTTGTATTTTCTGTATGTATTACCGTTTCGGTACAAATCTGGAACCAGTTCTTCCTGCCGCTGATTTTTCTGCAGAAGGACTCGGCAAAAACAGTTCCGCTTTTGGTGGTTAAATATACGAAAAATTTGATGAATACCATGGATTCAGCCATGGCGGTATCCACATTGTCTACAATTCCGATTTTACTGCTGTTCATTATCTTTTCCAGTAAGATCCTGGATGGCGTTACGGCAGGCGGAGTCAAGGGCTGATTAATATGGGTAACTATTGACCTTTATCAAGACTAGAGCGTGTTTGAAAATTCATTTCGAAAGCAATTTCAAACACGCTCTGCGGGTTTTGATAAAACGACTGTAAATATTTGAGAGGATCAGAATGTCTAAAATAAAAGAAATATGGTGTATGCATCACAGTCATCTGGATATCGGTTATACACATCCTCAGCCAATGCTCATGGAGCTGCAGGGAGATTATATAGAGAATGCAATGGAACTTTGCATGCTGAGCAGAGAGTGGCCCCAGGAAAGCCAGTTTAAATGGACTTGTGAAGTCACGTATCCTGTTTTGAAATGGATGGAGCATGCGGAGCCTGAGAAAATTTTGCAGTTCAAGCAGCTGATAACTGAAAAGCGCATCAGCATAGCTGCCCTGCCCATGCATACCACCCCATGCAGTACCAGCGGGCAGATGGTAACAATGATGAAGGAACTGAATGAATTAAGAGCAAGCTTAAATACAGAGATTAACACTGCAATAAACCATGATGTAAACGGGCAGCCCTGGCCATTGTCCCAGATTTTGCTGGACAGTGGCGTGGATTTTTACATGACAGGCATCAACATTCATTTTGGAGGAATCCCTTACAAGCGTCCAATGGCTTTTCGGTGGAAGACCCCGGACGGAAGAGAACTTCTAAGTTATGTGGGTGAGCACTATTCCTTATTCAGCCAATTTTTAAAGACTTTTGAAGCGGATACCGGGAAAATGCATGAAGGGATTGAACGTTATGCAGCGCGTATGGAAAAGCAGAACCATAACTGGGATTTTGCTTTGCTGACAGCAACCAACCCGCCACTTTTTGATAATAACTGCCCGGATGCAGGACTTGCAGGACTGTTTAAAAAGTACAATGAAGAGGGACATGAATATAAGATCCGGTTTGCAACGCCCGAGATGTTAAGGGATAAGCTCTTAAGCATGGGAACCGGGAACATCCCGGTATATGAAGGAGATTGGACTGATTACTGGAACTTCGGGTGCGCAAGTACCGCAAGGGAAACAAAGGTAAACCGCATGGCACAAAAGGCATTGGAGACAGCAGGCGTGCTGGAGTGTGCCAACGGGGAAAACCAAAGCCGTTACAGGGCAATCCGTAAAGAAGCAGAGTTAAACGCCCTGATCTTCAGTGAACACACCTGGGGAGCCTCCCAGGCTGTATCAGATCCGTATGATTATGAAAGCCAGTCACAGACGATTCATAAGCTGAATACTGCTTATCAGGCCGCGGATCTGGCTGGATATCTGATTGGGAACCAGTTGGAAAAATTGGCGGGAAATCCATGGCAGTCAGATGAGATGGAGGGTATCCTTGTGATGAACCCCACCGGCGTAACCCAGGAGGTTTCACTGGAAGTGCCGAAATCCTGGATGCGGAAAGAGCGGCAGCTCAGTGCTGTCCGTGCAAAGAGGTATATTCCCTATCTGGATAACAAAAAAGAAAAAGATTACTATGCAAATGAGGAAAAAGAATATTATGGGGCGGTCATCCTGCCGCCCTTTGGATATCAGGTGATTCCTTTTGGGGAACTTTTAAACTACCGGCAGGGCAATGAGAAAGCATCAGACATTTTGGCAGAAGAAGGATGCATGACCACTCCCTTTTATAAGATCAGTATCGATCAGGCAACAGGACGCATTGTGCAAATCTATGACCGGAAACGCAAGAGAGAGATGCTGGATGAAGAGAAGGGCTGGGCATTTTTTGAAGTGGTGAGGGAAACAGTAGACGGCAGATTCCAAAAGGAAGAGCGTCGTGCCATATTTGACCGGGATGTGGACTTATGTAATCAGAATATCAGCATGTGGAATCATGGGTGGAAGGCCAGACGAAGAGGACCGGAACGGATTTCTGAGTGGAACCTTTGTAATGACGGGCTAAAAGCAGATATTATATGGAAGTCCGAGGTGCCGGGAACCGGCATGCTGGAACAAAGAGTTACGTTTTACCGGGACAGTGCTCATATTGATCTCCATTTGAAAATGATAAAGCTGCCGGTATATACACCGGAAGCACTGTATCTGGCATTTCCGTTAAAAATAGCAGGGGGCTGGAATTGCAGCTATAATACAGCGGGACAATTTGTGAAATTAGATGATGAACAGCTTGGACATGTATGCCGTGACTGGGTTACTACAGATAATGGAGTGGCAGTTTATGATGATACGGTCTGCTATGGACTTGCCTGCCCCCATGCACCAATGGTTCAGGTGGGAGACTTTCATTTTGGAAGAGAGCAGCACCAGATTTTGCGTAAAGAGAATCCTCTGCTGCTGGCATGGCCCTTGAATAATTACTGGGATACGAACTTTGAAGCTTGCCAATCAGGGGCAATGGAGTTTTCCTACCGGTTTTTCTGTATGGATCAATTTGATCGGACAAACGTTTACAAAGAGTTTGTCAAAGCGGAGAATCTGGGAATCCTTGGGGCAGCAGTGCACGCTGAGAAAAAGTCAGAAGTGTTAATTGACTGCAGCGAAGAGGGCTGTATTGCGTCACTGTATCCGGCAAAGGGAACTGATATGGGACTGATCATAATGATGAAAAACCAGGAGTTACAGGAAAGAGAAGTCTCGTTTTGCATTCCGGGGTGGGACAAAATCGAAGCCTGGGAAGTAACGGTTCAGGAAGAAAAAAGGAAAAAGCTTCCCGTGGAACAAAACAGAGTCATTTCGGTATTGGAACCAAATGCCCTGAAATGGATCAGAATTGAGCATAAAAATAACTAAAAGGCGAGAGTGTTGGTAGTAAATGGAAAACGGATATGCTATATTATGAGTATGCTACGTTATGAGTTACGAAATGAGTGGTTGATCTATAAGGAGAAATTTAGAATGCAGGAAAACAACAATATTCCAAAGTACCAGCAGATTGAAAAAGATATATTAGATAAAATTATTCAGGGTATCTATGGGAAGCTGACAAAACTCCCAAGTGAGAACCAGATGGCAGAAATATATAATACGAGTGTACCGACAGTCAGGAAAGCATTAAGTGAATTGGTATATAAAAAAATTATTTATCGGGTTAAGGGCAGTGGAACTTTTGTAAGCGGGGAAGATATCGAAGAATTAATTGACGCAGACAGTAAAACAAAACCTATGAAAAATATTTGTTTCCTGGTGTTTACGGATATTACGGACAGTTCCATTATGAAAATGATACGCGGAGCGCAGATGTATCTGTTTGGAAAGGGATATTCCATGACTATTCTGTGTAAAAGCCAGATGGCAGGTTCAGAGAGTGAGTTGATTAAACGGTGCCTGGAGAGCAAAGCAGATGGGATTATCTGTTTTGCGGAAGATCCCCAGGAGAATATCGGAAGCTTTCATTTGATTATGGAACATCATATCCCGGCGGTTATGCTTGACCGTGGACCAAGTGACATGCCTTTTACGCTGGTATCTGCATATAATGTTGACGGTGGGTATCAGATCGCACATTATTTAATTGGAATCGGGCATAAAAATATTGTCTTTGCGGCAGATACCATTCAGTTAGAGGCAGAGAAGGACCGCATTAAAGGATACCGGATGGCACTGCAAGAGGCGGGAATTGCCTGTGAAGAGCAGTTTGTCATAGATCGGGTTCATTTGCAGGAGCAGCAGGACAAGCTGGTGGAACTGGTAAAAACCAGAGGGATAACAGCTGTGCAGTGTGTGAATGATAAGATGGCAGTTCTGGTAATGCGGCGTCTGAAAAATGAAGGATATCATATTCCGGAAGATATATCAGTCTGTGGATTTGACGGGTCAGATGAAGCCGAATATGCTTCACCGAGAATAACCACAATCAATCATCCCTTTGAGGAAATGGGGCATGTGGCAGCATCCAAGCTGTTAGGGCTTTTGGACGGAAAAAAATCTCACAGCCAGACATTTCTTCCGGTAGAGCTGGAAATAAAGGATTCCTCCTGCCCGCCCAGTAGATCTTAAAGTTGGAATTTACTGCTTGCGCTATTCATGATGGAAAGTTGAAAGTTCCTTGTAAAATACATATTAATGCATTATCGCAGGCGGAACCTGCGATATGCGGGAGGTATCATAATGACTTCAAGAGAAAGAATAAGAGCCGCATTAAACCATGAAAAACCGGATGTACTGCCGATTGATTTTGCCGGTCATCGTTCCAGCGGCATAAGTGCAATCGCATATAACAGACTAAAAATGCATTTGGGTTACGCACGGGAAACCACGAAATTATATGATGTTATGCAGCAGCTTGCAATACCGGAAGATTTTATATTAGACAGGCTTAGCGGGGATGTAGTGCAGGTGAGGAGGCTGGTATCCGCATTTCAGGTAAAAGGCGACCGCTACAAAGTATCCGAATTACCAGATAAAAGCCCCTGCATGGTGCCCTATGACCTGAACCCTGTAGTCAATGGAAAGGGAGATTTTGAAATTCATGACAGCGAGACCGGAGAACTGCTGGCGGTACGTCCTAAAGATGGAACGCTGTATGATTCGGTAAGGTATTACCTGGAGGACGTAGAGACGCTGGAAGAGTTACAGGAGCAGCTTGTGCTGCCGGTAGTCACCGAGGAAGAACTGGCATTCATAGAGGTTCAGGCGCGTGAATTATATTACAACACGGATAAAGCCCTGATAATGCATGCAGGCTGCAGTGTATTCGAACAGGGACAGCAGGATTTTGGATATGAGAACTGGGCATGCCATCTTTTACTGGAAAAGGAAATGGTGCACGAATGGGCTGAGAAGATGACCGATGCCTATGTGGTTAATCTGCAGAAGATGCTGGACAGAGTGGGGAAATACCTGGATGTGCTGATTTTTGGCGGGGATGATCTGGGGAACCAGATTCAGCCGCAATTGTCACCGGAACTTTACCGCGAAATGATAAAGCCATACCATAAAAAGATTTTCCGGTTTGTACGTGATCATTATCCGGGAGTTAAGGTGGCATTACATAGCTGCGGAGCAATTTATGATCTGATTCCGGATCTGATTGAGGCGGGTGTACAGGTGCTGAATCCGGTACAAATATCGGCTAAGGGCATGGATCCCGTGAAATTGAAAAGAGAGTTTGGAAAAGATCTGGTTTTCTGGGGCGGTGGAGCTGATATGCAGCAGTTTGTGGCTGGAACATCCAATATAGAGGATATCTACCGCCATAGCAGCGAATTAATTGAAATATTTAATCAGGACGGAGGATTTGTATTTAACCAGTGCCACAATATTCTGGACGAGGTATCGCCGGAGAAGATACTGGCTATTTATCAGGCGGCACTGGATTGGAGGGAAAAGGAAAAGATGGAATTATAAAATGGAAAGCTGTAGATCTGAGGTAATGGATCTATGGCTTTTTTGTGTAAATTGGCGGCGGCGTGGCGCTGCGGCTATTACAGGATTGCGGGAAGCTAAGAGCAAAATCTGATCATTTCAGATACAACTTAGACTATCATTTCCGCAACTTAGAAAAACCAGGTTGAAATTAAAAAAGCCAGTGTGTATAGTTAAACTAAATAAAAAGTGATTTGCGCCAGGAGGTGGAAGGGTGAAGATACATGTAAGGGAGGACAGCAGTTTCAGTGAGATGGAGATTACGATTAATTGCTCATGCGCAAATGATAAAACAGATAAAATAATTGCAATGCTGCAGATGATGGACCACAAAATGACCGGTACAAGAGATAAACAGACCTATATATTGGATACTTCCAATATCCTCTATATTGATACGGTTGATAAAAAAACATTTTTTTACACGGAATCGGCAGTTTATGAAACACCGTTAAAATTATATGAACTGGAAGAGCAGCTTGCAGATATGGACTTTTTCCGGGCTGGGAAATCCTGTATCATAAATTTTAACCAGATTAAGTCGCTGCGACCGGATATCGACGGAAGAATTCTGGTAACCATGAATAATGGAGAAAAAGTATTCGTTTCCAGACAGTATGCCGGAATAATCAGAGAAAAATTGGGGGTGAAATAAATGAGTGATAAAATTCTTTCGAAATATAAATTTGCAGCCAGGGTAATGATTATATTTACCGTTGAAGTCTTGTTCATTGCAATTATCGGTTATTTCTTTGGTGAAGATGCAATGGAGATTTCCAATCTGTACCAGCTTGGGGGCAGGGGAATTGCCAATACCACAATCCTGCAGTTGTTTTTCTGCTCCATTGCAGTAAATTTGGTACAGAGTTTCAGCATGTCCGCTAAGTGTTTTCAAAATGTCATGATGGTCTGGCGCACGGTAATTATGGTGGTGCTGATTGTAGTTGTCATTTTAATTTTTGTAATATGCTTTGGATGGTTTCCTTTGGATTACTGGCCGGCGTGGATTGGTTTTTTTGTCTCTTTTGGAGGTTGTTTTCTGATCAGCACCATACTCATGGTGATTAAGACGAAGCTGGAAGGGAAGAAGTACGACAAACTGTTAAACGATTATAAAGCGAAAAAAGAGCTGCATGCGAAGGAGGGCGAATAGGCATGGGAGAGATTGTAATTCAAAATATATCCAAAGCGTTCAATGAAAAATGTGTATTGGATGAAGTGAAATTGACAATTAAAGAAGGGGAAATATTTGGGCTTCTGGGACCTTCGGGTGCGGGAAAGACAACGCTGATTAAAATATTAACCGGGCAGTTAAAGCCGGACAGGGGGGAAGGGATGATTTTCGGAAAATCCTGCTCCCATCTGGACAGGGAAGATTATAAGATGATCGGTATGGTTCTGGATAACAGCGGATTGTATGACCGGCTGAGCTGTTACGAT